>JBBSUS010000427.1:0-3267 GCA_038234195.1 Hyphomicrobiales bacterium
ATCGATTTCGAGGCGGGCGACAACCGGAAGCCGGAATTCCTGACGATCAATCCGATGGGCAAGATTCCTACGCTGGTTCTTTCCGACGGTACGGTGCTGACCGAGACGGCGGCGATCGTGGCATTCCTCGCGGATGCCTTTCCAGACAAGAAGCTTGCACCGCCGGTCACGTCTCCGGCGCGCGGCACCTATTATCGCTGGCTGTTCTTCGCTGCCGCGGTCTTCGAAGCGGCACTCACCGACAAGATGATGCGCAAGGACGCGGCGCCCCTGGCGAAGAGCGCGGTCGGCTGGGGCACCTATGACGAGGTGGTCGACACGATCGAAGGCGCTCTCGGCAAGAGCGACTATCTGCTCGGGAACCGTTTCTACGCCGCTGATCTCTATATGGGCGCGCAGCTTCGTTATGCTGGTCTGTTCGGTGCGCCGCGGATCAAGGAAAGCGCTGCGATCCAGGCCTATGTCGAACGGCTCGCCGCGCGCGACGCCTACGGGCGGGCGATGACGATGTGAGTTGGCCGCAGCGCGCTGACAGCCGCAAATCGGATCCTGGCGTTTTCGAAAATCGGGGCTATCACACCGCCGGCGCCCGCGCGGCGTCTTCGAGGAAGCCCCAGACGTAGTCGGCGAAGGATCGCCAACACTCGATCTCGAAGGTGGTCTCACCGGTGCGCCACAGGACGATCTCGGCCTTGGTCAGGACCGTGCGGCTGCACGCACCGACCGGGAAGCGTGCGAGGCGCAGGTCCTGCGGGCAGCCGGCGGCGATCACCGCCTCGGCCGCCGGGCCTTCGACGCGGAGAGCGAGATTGCGGTGGGAGACATCGACGGCGGAGGCGCCATCGATGGCGGCAAGCGCCGGCAGCATCGAGGCCGCGTCGTCGGTCGAGGCGTCGGGGCCGAGGACCAGCCATTCGTCGGGGCCGAGCCACAGCGCGGCGCGAGCCTGGCCAGCGCCAGCCGACGCGTCAGCTGGCGTCGTCGAGATGCCGCTGGTCTTCGAGCGCTGCGGCAGGTCGAAGCCGAGGGCGCTTTCGACGCGGCCAATGAACTCTGGCGACACCCGCAGGCTGATGCGCTCGCGCGGCGGCAATGGCGTCAGGACGACGCCCGGCCCGGTCGCGTAACGACCGTCGAGCGGCGACAGGCGGCGCGGCAGGGGCCGCGTATCGTTGCGGCGAGTTTCGACGCTCGTCTTCTCTTCCGGGCGGCTGCGGGTCGCTGCGGTCCTGGCGGTCTTCTTGGCCATCTTCGATCCCTCAACCATTGAGCCGCTCATTGTCCGGGTCGACGAACACCGTCCCGATCACCTCGACCGCAATCGCGCCATCCGGCATCGGCACATGGAGCATCTGACCGGTGAGCGCGCGACCATCCTCGACCAGCGCCAGCGCGATCGAGCGACCGAGCGTTGCCGAACGATAGGAGGAGGTGACGTGGCCGATCATCGTCATCGGCACCGGCTCCTGCGGATCGGCGACGATCTGCGCGCCCTCCTCCAGCACCGTCGACGGGTTCAGCGTGCGCAGGCCGACCAGTTGCTTGCGGCCCTTGGCGGAAAGATCCGGACGCTCCCGGCCCCGCTTGCCGACGAAATCGGCCTTCTTCTTCGACACGGCCCACGCCATGCCGGCATCGGCGGGGGTCACCGTGCCGTCGGTTTCCTGGCCGACGATGATGTAGCCCTTTTCGGCGCGCAGCACGTGCATCGTCTCGGTGCCATAGGGCTCGATGCCGAGCGGCCGGCCTTCCTCGCGCAACGTATCCCATACGGCGCGACCGTAATCGGCCGGCACGTTAATCTCGTAGCCGAGTTCGCCGGTGAAGGAGACGCGGAACAGCCGGCAGGGCAGGCCCATGAAGCGGCAGGTGGCGATCGACATGTGCGGGAAGGCATCGTTCGACACATCGATGCCGTCGACATGGGGGGCGATCAGATCGCGTGCCTTCGGGCCCTGCACGGCGATGACCGCCCATTGCTCGGTGACCGAGGTCAGCCAGACCTTCAGCTCGGGGAACTCGGTCTGGCGGTAGTCCTCCATCTGGTTGAGGACGCGCGGCGCGCCGCCGGTGGTGGTGGTGACGTGATAACGGTTCTCCTCCACCCTTGCGATGATGCCGTCGTCGATGATGAAGCCGGCCTCGTTGAGCATCAGCCCATAGCGACACTTGCCGACAGCGAGTGAGGCGAAGGGCGTCGCATAGACCAGATCGAGGAATTTCGCCGCATCCGGCCCGGTGACCTCGATCTTGCCGAGCGTCGTCGCGTCGAAGAGCCCGCCGGCCTCGCGCACGCTGCGGCATTCGCGGGCGACGGCGTCATGCATGTCGCCGCCTCGCCCGAAATACCAGGCGCGCTTCCACTGCGAGACGTCCTCGAAGGCCGCGCCCTCGGCTTCGGCGCTGGCATGGATCGGCGTCTTGCGGGTCGGGTCGAAGAGGGCGCCGCGGCCATGGCCGGCGATGGTGCCGAAGGTGACCGGCGTGAACGGCGCGCGGAACGTCGTCAGCCCGACATCCGGCATGGGTTTCGCCAGCGCCTCGGCGGCGACGCCGATGCCGTGGATATTGGAGAGCTTGCCCTGGTCGGTCGCCATGCCGTTGGTGGTGAAGCGCTTGATATGCTCGACCGAGGTGAAGCCTTCCGCGATGGCGAGGCGGATATCTCTCGCGGTGACGTCGTTCTGGTAGTCGACGAAGGCTTTTACGGGCTTGCCGGGCCCTGCCGCCGGTGTCGCGCCGGCCATGCCGCCGCCGGACAAAGAGGCACGAGTCACGGCGGGCGAAATCGCTTCATTGGTCTCGCTGCCGGCGGCGCGTGCGCCGCTGGCGCTCGCTTCAGCGATCGTGGCGGCAAGGTCGAACTGGCCGGCGCAGGAACCCACGCTGTCGCAGTCCTGCACCGCCTTGCCCGGCACGTAAGAATACAGAACCGGGTCGAAGCGCAGCGTACCGCGCGACTGCGAGAACAGATGCACAGACGGGGTAAACCCCGCCGACATCAGCAGCGCATCGCAGGAAAAGGTTCGATTGTCCTGGCCGGTGCGCAGATCCTCGACGGTGAAGCCGGTGATGCGCTTGCTGCCGGCGACGGTCTTGACGCCGTAGCCGGCGAGCACCTCGATGCCGGCCGCCCGCGCGGCTTTGGCCAGCGCCGCATCGGGCTCGTCGCGCAGATCGACGAAGATCGGCACCTCGACGCCGGACCTCACCCGATCGATCGCCGCGGCATAGGCCGCGTCATGGGCGGTGACGACGGCGACCCGC
>JBBSUS010000428.1:0-3267 GCA_038234195.1 Hyphomicrobiales bacterium
ACCCGTCGCATCGGGATCGTCGGCCGGGGCGGGCGCTATGCCACAGATGAACCCAGCGCCCTCGGGCCTCAGCCAGAAGCCGGAGGTGTCGAACAGCATCGGAAAGCCCGCGGCTTCGACCGGTGCCTTGACGTGGAAGACGGTGCGCTTGCGCGGGGAAACGGGCAAGTCGATGCCGATGTTCCGCACCAGTGCGCCCGACGCCGCGCCAGCCGCAATGACGCAGCAGTCGCAGCCTAGCGTTTCGCCATTTTGCAGGCGCACGCCGACAATGCGCTCGCCCCGCCTCAGAAGGCTCTCGGCATGGGCCTCGAGATAGTCGACGCCGCAATCGCGGGCCGCCCGTCGCATCAGCGACAGGAGTGACCAGGCATCGAACCAGCCTTCGTTGCGGGCGCCGGATGTGGCGATGGCGAGGTCGTCGACGTTCAACCAGGGATGGCGGGCCTTCGCCTCGCTTGGCGAGAGGATCGCGATGTCGGCACCGACTGCGCGCTGCATGGCGGCACCGGCACGGCGATCCTCCTGCGATCCGGGCGTGCCGAGAAAGAGATAGCCGCGTTCGACGAAGCCGATGTCTGCGTCGGGACCGAAACGCGTCGTGAGCGAGCGGAAGAACTCGGCACCGAAGAGACTCATCTCGACGTTGACCGGGCAGCCGAACTGGGTCCGGATCGAGGCGGCGGACAGGGCGGTGGAGGAGTGTTGATAGCTCGGATCGCGCTCGATCACGACGATACGGCCTGCGAAACCGTTTTTGCGCAGGAACCAGGCGATGGAGCTGCCGATGATTGCGCCGCCGATGATCGCGACGGTCTGCTTATTGCCGGTCTGGTCCTGGCCTGCCACGCGCCGTCTCCGCACTCGTTGAACGCCTTCCCCTCGTGCAGCCACTCGTCCTGCCGCACAAGGGTCGCACCAACAAAAAGGCCGCTCCGGTGTCCGGGACGGCCTTTCGTCGTCAGAAATGCGTCTCGGCGCTCAGGCGCACCGCCCGCGGCGGATCACACGAAGGCGCCGTGGCAGTGCTTGAACTTCTTGCCGGAGCCGCAGGGGCAGGCCTCGTTGCGACCGACCTGGCCCCAGGTTTCTGGGCTGTCGGGATCGCGGCGGAGGCCGTCGGCCGCTGTCGGCGTGAAGTTTGCGGTCAACCGCGCAGCGCCGTCGCCGATCTCGTCGGCACCGGTCGTGGCATCGAAATGATGGGCGACCATCTGCGGAATCTCAGGCGCCTGCTGCTCCTCCGGTCGCATGATCTCGACACGCATCAACTGCGAAGTCGCGCGCTCGCGCAGGTTCCCCAGCATCGTCGTGAACAGCTCGAAGGCTTCCGATTTGTACTCGTTCAAGGGGTCGCGCTGGGCGTAGCCACGAAAGCCGATGACCGAACGCAGATGGTCGAGATTGACCAGATGCTCGCGCCACAAGGCGTCGAGCGTCTGCAGGACGACATTGCGCTGGATGTAGTTCATCGTCTCGGGACCGAAGCGTTCGGCCTTGTCCTTGGCGATTTGATCGGCCGCGTCGCGCAGCCGCTCGCGGATGTCGTCTTCGGCTATGCCCTCTTCCTCGGCCCAGGCCGGGACCGGCACCTCGAGGTTGAGGAGGTCGGCCGCTTCCGTCTTCAGCTCCTCGGTCGACCATTGCTCGGGATAGGCCTTTTCCGGGATGTGTCGCGCGACCATCGCCTCGATCGTATCATCGCGCATGCCTGTGATGGTGTCGTCGAGGTCGGTGGAGTCCATCACCTCGATGCGCTGGTCGAAGATGACCCGGCGCTGATCGTTCATCACGTCGTCGTACTTCAGCAGATTCTTGCGGATGTCGAAATTGCGCGCCTCGACCTTCTTCTGCGCCTTTTCCAGCGCCTTGTTGATCCAGGGATGGACGATCGCCTCGTCTTCCTTGAGGCCGAGCTTCGTCAGCATCGAATCCATGCGCTCGGACCCGAAAATGCGCATCAAATCGTCTTGAAGGGAAAGGTAGAACTTCGAGCGACCGGGATCGCCCTGCCGTCCGGACCGGCCTCGCAACTGATTGTCGATCCGCCGCGATTCATGGCGCTCGGTGGCGAGCACGTACATGCCGCCGGCTTCGATCGCCTTTTCTTTCAGCCGCTGGATGTCCGCCTTGATGGCGTCTTCCTTGGCCGTGCGCTCCGGTCCTTCCGGCAGGTCGGCGAGTTCGCGGTCGGCGCGCATTTCGAAATTGCCGCCGAGCTGGATGTCGGTGCCGCGGCCGGCCATGTTGGTGGCGATCGTCACCGCGCCGGGAACGCCGGCCTGGGCGACAATGTAGGCTTCCTGCTCGTGATAGCGGGCGTTCAGCACCTGGAAGTTCTTCAGGCCGTCCTTGCGCAGGCGCTCCGCCAGAAGCTCCGACTTTTCGATCGATGTCGTGCCGACGAGGATGGGCTGGCCACGGCTTGCCGCGTCCTGGATTTCCTTGGAGATCGCCCTGAATTTTTCTTCGAAGGTCCGGTAGACCTCGTCGTCGTCGTCCAGGCGCAGGATCGGCAGGTTGGTCGGGATCTCGATGACGTCGAGGCCGTAAATGTCGCCGAATTCGGCGGCCTCCGTCTGCGCCGTGCCGGTCATCCCGGACAGCTTCTTGTACATGCGGAAATAGTTCTGGAAGGTGATCGAGGCGAGCGTCTGGTTCTCGGGCTGGACGGTGACCTTCTCCTTGGCTTCGAGAGCCTGGTGGAGGCCTTCCGAAAACCGGCGGCCCGGCATCATGCGGCCGGTGAATTCGTCAATGATGACGATCTCGTCGTCCTTGACGATGTAGTCCTTGTCGCTCTGGAAGAGGGTGTGGGCCTTCAGGGCATTGTTGACGTGATGAACGATCGCGACGTTCTCGATGTCGTAGAGCGAATCGCCGACCAGGTGACCCGCCGCTTCCAGCATCCGCTCCAGTTTTTCCGTCCCATCCTCGGAAAACGAGACCTGACGCTGCTTTTCGTCGATCTCGTAGTCTTCCTTGGCGAGTTGCGGGATGAAGCTGTCGATCGTCATGTACAGTTCGGACCGGTCGTCGAGCGGACCGGAGATGATCAGCGGCGTACGCGCCTCGTCGATCAGGATCGAATCGACCTCGTCGATGATCGCATAGTGATGGCCACGCTGGACCATCTGGGCGCGCTCGTACTTCATGTTGTCGCGCAGATAATCGAAGCCGAGTTCGTTGTTGGTCGCGTAAGTGACGTCGCAGGCGTAAGCCTCGTGGCGCTGCTCGTCGTCGAGGCCATGGACGATGATGCCGACG
>JBBSUS010000429.1:0-3267 GCA_038234195.1 Hyphomicrobiales bacterium
AAAGGCCTTACCGGCTACCCGATCGTCGACGCGGGGATGCGCCAGCTCTGGCAGACTGGCTGGATGCACAACCGTGTGCGGATGATCGTCGGCTCGTTCCTCACCAAGGATCTGCTGATCGACTGGCGCGAGGGCGAGCGCTGGTTCTGGGACACGCTGGTCGACGGCGACATCGCCTCCAACACGGCGCAGTGGCAGTGGATCGGCGGCACCGGCGCCGACGCGCAACCCTATTTCCGCATCTTCAACCCAACGACCCAGGCAGAGCGCTTCGACAAGGACGGTGCCTACATCCGGCAATTCGTACCGGAACTGAAGGACCTGCCCGCCAAGGCTCTCCACGCTCCCTGGCAAGCGGACGCGGCGACGCTGAGAAAGGCCGGTGTGGTCTTGGGTGAGACCTATCCAAATCCGCTGATCGACCACAAGAAAGGCCGCGACCGGGCGCTTGCAGCTTATGACGAAGTGAAGGGTTAGCCTGAGTCCGCGGCGTCAATACCTCTGGCGCGGCTTCAATAAACGCGGCTGTTCGACTTCGACCAAGCCTGAAAAGCGCGCTTATTTCCGCTCGGTCGGTGGCCGGTGGATCATCAGATCGTAGCCGCTCAGGATCACCGTCACCAGGAGAACCAGACCGAGGTCCACACGCGGAACCCAGGCGAACAAGACGCCAAGGAAGACGATCAGGACGAGATAGGCAAAGACCGACATCAGCCGTTCGATTGTCTCGTTCATGACGCGGTATCTCCCTCAAGGATCAGGGTTTCGAGCCAGCGCGCGGTGCGCAGCAGTCGGGCATCTTCGCCGAATCGGCCGACCAGTTGTGCGCCCATCGGGCGGCCGTCTTCGTCGGTGAAGAGCGGTAAGGTCACGCAGGGCAGGCCGCAGAACGTCCAAAGGCGACTGAAGGCCGCGCCGCTTGCGCCGTCAAGGCCGCCAATACCACCCGGTGCTGCTGCCGAAGGCGTCAGGATGGCGTCGCAGCGATCCATGATGGACATGATTCCGGCGCGGTACACGCCTTGCCAGTCCTTGGCTGCAAGGTAATCGGCCGCCCGGATGGCGTCGCCGCGATCGAGTGTGCGTCGAAGGCCGTCGCTGAGGGATGTCTCGGCGCGAGTGCGTCTGCCGGCAAGACTGCGGGCCATTTCCGCCTCGATCACGCGTTCGAAGTGGATCGGTGCCTCGGCGAAGATGGGCGGCAGGTCGACCGCAAAACAGCGATCGTCGAGATGGTCGGCCAGTTCGTTCAGTGCTCCCTGCACGTCGCCATGCGCCTCGTCCCAGGCTGGCGTCCGGACGAAAGCCAGCAGCGGCTTGACCGGCGGGAGGGTACGGGCGGAGTCGGCCAGCCGAGCGGGTGGCACCGGAATCATCGCGACGTCGCCCCGGTCGGTATCGAAGAGTGCGTCGGCCAGCATGGCGGCGTCCTCCACGCTCCGGGCCATGACACCTGGCGTGTCGAGACTCGGCGAGAGTGCCAGCACGCCGCGCCGGGAGATCGAGCCGAAGCTTGGCTTGTAGCCGACCACGCCAGCATTCGCTGCCTGTCGAATGAGGGTCCCGTCGGTCTCGACATCGACGACCCCCAGGACCGTGCCGTTGCGGATCGCGGCCGCAGCGTCGGCAAAAGAACTGCCCTCGACAATTCGGCCTCCGCCCGATGCAGTCGTCTCCGAAGCCATCAAAACGGGCGTGGGGCCAACGGCTCCCCGTCGCAATTCGCTCGTCGCGGTCTTGCCAACCAGCAGGGCGCCCGCCTTGCGCAGGCCGTCCATGATCGCCGAATCCGCCTCCGGCACGCGGCCTTCGTCGATCGGAGTGCCGTTGCGGGTCGGGATGGCCGCCGTGTCGATCGTGTCGGCGAGTGCGATCGGAATGCCATGCAGCGGTCCGATGGCACGGCCCCTGCCCCTCCATCCGTCAAGGACACTGGCCTGACGCGTCACGAACTCCGCTTCGCACCAGACATAGGGCGCTCGGCCCTCGTCGGTGCCGAGCCGTTCTATGACCGCGCCGGCGATGTCCGCGACGCGCAACGCGCCGCTCGAAAGCCGGTCGCCGAGGCGAGCGACCGGCTGGTCGAGGATGCGAGCATCAATGGTCATAGAAGGCATTGGGCAGGTAGTAGACGATCTGAGGGAAGATGTAGACGATCGCCATCGCGATGAAGACCATCAGCAGGAAGGGCATGATCCCGGCAAAGATCTGGGTCAGGCGGACCTCCGGAGGTGCGATCCCTTTCAGATAATAGGCGCTCATGGCCATCGGCGGCGTCAGGAATGACGTCTGCAGGTTCAGTGCCACCAGAATGCCAAAGAACAGGGGGTCGATGCCGAACATCTCCAGAAGCGGCAGGAAGATCGGTACGAAGATGATGATGATTTCCGACCACTCAAGCGGCCAGCCGAGCAGGAAGATGATCAACTGGGCGAGGAGCAGGAACTCGAGCGGCGTCAGATTCAGTCCGCCGACGAAATTCGCGATGACAGATTCGCCGCCGAGATAGGAGAACACCGCCGAGAAGGTGTAGGACCCGACGAACAGCCAGCAGACCATCGCGGTGGTTCGCACGGTCAGATAGACCGATTCGCGAAGCCGCTGGAACGTGAGTGCCCGATAGGAGACCGCCAGCAGAATGCCCCCGAGCGCGCCGATCGCGGCCGCTTCCGTTGGTGTTGCCAGACCGAACAGGATCGATCCAAGCACCGACAGGATCAGGACGGCCAGCGGCAAGAACGACGTGACGATCATGCCGAGGACCTTGAGGCCCGGCAGGTCGGGAATCTCTCCCTTTTCCGGCCTTGGCGCCACCGAAGGCTGCAGGATCGAGCGGCCGACCACGTAGACGAGATAGAGACCCACCAGCAGGAAGCCCGGCAGCAACGCGCCGGCGTAAAGCCGAACGATCGACGTGCCGGAGGCCGCTGCGTAGACGATCAGCATGATCGACGGCGGAATCAGGATGCCCAGCGTCCCGCCCGCGCATATGATGCCAGCGGCAAAGGACGGGCTGTAGCGTGCCTTCAGCATCGCCGGCAAAGCGAGAAGCCCCATCAACGTCACCACCGCACCGACGATGCCGGTCGCCGTGGCAAAGAGCGCGCAGGTGATCAGCGCTGCGACGCCCAGCGAGCCCGGCACGTTCTTCGAGGCGATGTTGAGGGTCGAGAACAGCCGGTCGACGATGTTGGCGCGCTCGACGACGTAGCCCATGAACAGGAACAACGGGACAGCCGTCAGCACTTCGTTCGACATCACCGTATA
>JBBSUS010000430.1:0-3263 GCA_038234195.1 Hyphomicrobiales bacterium
AACTGGGTGAAGGAGTTCACCACCGCGATGATCGGCTTGCCGAAATCGCCGTCCTTCATGCCCGTGGCGCGCCAAAGCCCGCGGGCGCCGGCCATGTTGCGGCCATGGGTGGTGGTGCGGGAACGATATACGGGCATGATCAGGCTGCCTTCCGAATATGGACTGGCGGTGGCTTATACCGGCGAGCGCGCGGGGAAAACCCCCGATGCTGCTTGTGCAGTCCCGCTGGGCGAGACGTGGCATCCATGCGCCGTCATCCTTGGGCTTGTCCCAAGGATCTGCAGCCGCCGGTGTCAGGCAATACGTCGGAGGACGAGAGTGACACGAAGCGCACTGACGAAAGGCCGCAGCAGATCCTCGGGACAAGCCCGAGGATGACGACGTGCCTGTGTTTTCGACTGCTCTTCGATTTGCACGATAAACCCGATTTCGCGCCGACCACCTGCCCCCGCCGCTCACCCGCGCGGCTTGGCCCGCGCCGTCGGGGCCGCGTTTGCCGGGTCCTCGGGCCACTCATGGCGCGGGTAGCGGCCGCGCAGATCGGCACGAACATCGGCCCAGGATCCGGCCCAAAATCCCGGCAGATCGCGTGTCACCTGGATCGGCCGGTGCGCCGGCGACAGGAGCTCGACGGTAAGCGGCAGCCGACCGTCGGCGATCGACGGATGCATTCTGAGGCCGAAGAGCTCCTGGACGCGGATCGCCAGCACAGGCTGTTCCGCCTCGTAGCGGATCGGCACGTGCGAGCCCGTCGGCGCGGTGAAATGCGACGGCGCCAGTTCGTCGAGTCGACCGGCATGGGCGGGTGGGATCAGCCCGCGCAGCGCATCGCAAAGCGCGCCTGGTGCGATGTCGGAGAGGGCGCTGATACCCGGGAGATAGGGCGTCAGCCATCCGTCGAGGGTGGCGAGAAGGTTGGCGTCCGTCAGGTCCGGCCAGACCGCGATATCATGTCCGCTTCCATGGCTCCCACGGCCAGAGCGCCCGTCAGAGCCAGCCTCGCCCCCTGCGCCTTGAGGTCCGTCCATTGCGTTCGCCAGGAACCGCATGCGCGCCAGCAGCCGCTCGCCCTCCTTGCCGAAGGGCAGGCTCGAAAGGCCCAGTTGGCGAATGCCGTTCACCAGTGCAGCGCTCGTCTGCGGGCCCGCCGGGGCAGGGATCGGCGCCTGCGTCAGCACCGCGCGACCGATCCGCCTGACGCGCCTTGCCCGGACAGCGCGGGCGGCGCGGTCGAATTCCACGATGTCTTCGGTGGTCCCGCGCGCCGCGAAGATCGCGTCGACGTCCGCCTGACCGAGCCGCGCCGCCGCAAAAATCCGGCCGTCCCTAGCCTGGCCCTGCAGGTCGGCGACGACGAGATAATTCTCGCGCGACAGCGGCGAGGCGGCGTCCACCATGCCGCCGCGGCCGTTCGACAGAACAAAATGGCCCGCTGCACCCCGTTGGACCGCGATCCGGTCGGGATAGGCCAGCGCGAGGAGCGGGCCCGTTTCGATCGCCGTTGCAGGCACGCCCTGGACCGCGACGTCCATGGAGCCGGCGTTCGCGGCGATGCGCCTTGCCAGCGTCTCGGCATCGCGCGCCCTTGGACCACGATCGGCGCGCCAGCCGCGCAGACGCTCCGCGAGGTCGACCGCAGTGCCGCCGAGGCCGCGTTCGGTCAGGAGGACGGCAATTCGCGCTGCGGTACGCCGGGCTTGGAATGCTGCGTCGGCGGTGCCCGCTCCGGCCGCTTTCGGCGCGTCAACGACCATGCGGGCCAGCCGCGGTGGCAGCGGCAATTGTCGCATGGCATCGCCCGTGGGCGTCAGGCGTTGGGCGGCGTCGAGGGCGCCGAGGTCGGTCAGAAGCGATCGAGCTTCGGCAATGGCGGGAGCCGGCGGCGGGTCTAGAAATGCAAGGTCCGACGGCTCGGCGACGCCCCAGGCGGCGCAGTCGAGAACGAGGCCGGACAGGTCGGTGGCGAGAATCTCCGGGCGGTCGAAGGCATCGAGCGCACCGGTCTGCTCGGCCCGCCAAAGACGGATCGCGACGCCCGGCGCCGTGCGGCCGGCACGGCCCGCCCGCTGGTCGGCGGCGGCTTTCGAAACGCGCACGGTCTCCAGTCGTGACAGCCCGGTCGCCGGTTCAAAGACCGGCAGCCGTCGCAGGCCCGAATCGACGACGACGGTCACGCCGTCGATGGTCAGCGATGTTTCCGCGATCGAGGTCGCCAGCACCACCTTCCGGGTACCCTCAGGCGCCGGGCGGATCGCCCGATCCTGGGCGACTGCGTCGAGCGCGCCGTAGAGCGGTGCGAGATGCACGTCCGCCCCGACTTTGCCGGCTAAGCGTTCGGCGACCCGCTCGATCTCGCGCTGACCGGGGAGGAAGACCAGCAGGCTCCCGGCCTCGGTCTTCAACGTATCGAGAACGGCGCTGGCGACGCTGTCTTCGATACGCTCCGTCGCCGACCGGTCGTGATGTCGGATGGTGACAGGATAGGCCCGGCCGCGGCTTTCGATCACCGGTGCGTCGCCCAGAAGTCTTGCCACGCGGGCGCCGTCGAGCGTCGCGGACATGACGAGGAGGGTCAGGTCCTCGCGCAGCGCGGATGCGACGTCGAGGGCGAGCGCCAGGCCGAAGTCGCCGTCGAGCGAGCGTTCGTGGAACTCGTCGAACAGGATGGTGCCGATGTCGGACAACTCCGGGTCGGCGAGGATCATCCGGGTCAACACGCCCTCGGTGACGACCTCGATGCGCGTGCGCCCGGAGACCTTGGTGTCGAGACGCATGCGCCAGCCGACCGTTTCGCCAACCTGTCCGCCCACAATGTCGGCCATCCTTCGCGCTGCGGCCCGGGCGGCAAGGCGCCTCGGCTCCACGAGGATGATCTTTCCCGCCGATTCCGGCATCTGCAAGAGGAGATGCAACGGCACGAGCGTCGTCTTGCCGGCGCCGGGCGGCGCGACGAGAACGGCGCGGCGATGGGCGGCGAGCGCGTCCGACAACGCGCAGAGAACGTCCGAGACCGGCAGGCGTGGCAGCGGTGGACTCGAGGTGGATGTCATCGCTGCGGCTGCGGATGGGGAGTGGGCCGGGTCACCGCTCAACCCGCACTGTCGTCAATGGGATGGTCGTGGCTTCCATCGTCGTGGGTGAGTTCGACGATCTCACCGCCGGCGGCCTCGGCATCCTCGCGGTCGTGGGTGACGAGCAGTGCGGGGATCTGGCGCTCGGTGACGAGGCCGAAGACCAGCGCACGCACGGTCTGGCGCAGATCG
>JBBSUS010000431.1:0-3261 GCA_038234195.1 Hyphomicrobiales bacterium
ACGGCGGCGATGACGGCCTCCGCCCAGACTGGCCGCAGTGGGAAACCGAAGCGGACGCGCCGCTTGCGGGCGAAATAGATCGAGGCGCCGACGGCAAGGCAGGCCACGATTGCCAGGATCCACGTCCAGGTGGCGCCCAGCGAGCCATCGGCGCCGCCCCCCATCAGACCGAAGGTATCGTCGAGCGGCGCAACCGTGCGACCCGAGGTAAGCCACCATGCGCCGCCGCGCCACACCAAAAGTCCACCCAGCGTGACGATGAAAGAGGGAACCCCGAAATAGGCGATGACGACGCCCTGCAGGCCACCGATCAACGCTCCGAGTCCTAGGCCGACCAGCAGCGTGATGATCCAGATGAGCGGGCTTTCATAGCCAATCAGGCTCGGCAGGATCTGCGCCTGCATCGCGGCCATCGCCATGCCGGTGAAGCCGAGGACCGAACCCACCGAAAGGTCGATGTTGCGCGTGACGATGACCAGCACCATGCCCGTCGCCATCACCGCGATCGAGGACGTCTGAACCGTCAGGTTCCACAGATTGCGCGGGGTCAGGAAAATGCCGCCGGACAGGATGTGGAAGATCACCCAGATGACCAGGAGGGCACCGATCATGCCCAGCATGCGGGTGTCGATCTCCGTCGTGCGCAGGAAGCCCTTGAAGCCTCCGCCCGCCCCGGCGATCGTCCGTGTCGGTGCCGGTGTCGTCGCTTGGCTCATCGCAACCTCCCACGGCTACATCGCACGATCGTTTGCGGGAGCCTTCGGTCGAAGAAGGGCCGCGTGCCGGGCGTTTCGCTGCCGTCTCGTTTCATTGAATACGTGTTGTGCCGTGCGGGACGTCGCCGCTGCCACGCGCAAGGACCGCCAGAGCGGCGACGTCCCACTCATGCGAGGATCCCGTCAGATCGTGACCGGCGGCTCGAAGACCGCCGGTCACGTTCGATCGATCGATCAGCCGCAGGCCGGGACCGATCCGGGCTTGACGCCCTGGCAGACAACGTCCTTCGACACCCAGCCGGCGTCGATGATGGTCTGGAGATTGTCCTTGGTGATCGCCTGGGGCTTCAGGAAAATGGACTCCATCTTGACGCCCTTGGGACCGCCGGTGAACTCCTGAACGCCGTCGATCTCGCTCATCTTCTTGCCGTCGGCGAGCTGGAGGGCGATGTTGGCCGCCTGCTTGCCGAGTTCGCGGCTGTCCTTCCAGACCGAGACGGTCTGGGTGCCGCGCGCGATGCGGTTGAGCGCCGCGAAGTCGGCGTCCTGGCCGGAGACCGGCACGGAGCCGGCGAGGCCCTGCGCTTCCAGCGCCGCGATGGCGCCGCCGGCGGTGCCGTCATTGGAGGCGACGACCGCATCGACCTTGTTGTCGTTGGCGGTCAGGATCTGCTCCATGTTCTGCTGGGCGTTGGCTGGCAGCCAGCCGTCCGTGTAGGCCTCGCCGACGTTCTTGATCTTGCCGGCGTCGATGGCGGGCTTGAGCACTTCCATCTGGCCCGAGAACAGGAAGTCGGCGTTCGGATCGGTCGACGAGCCTTTGATGAAGGCGTAATTTCCAGTCGGCTGGGCCTTTTCGACCGCCTGCGCCTGCAGGCGGCCCACTTCCTTGTTGTCGAAGGTGATGTAGAAGGCGTTCGGGTTCTCGATGAGGCGGTCGTAGCCAACCACCGGAATGCCGTTGTTGACGGCGTTCTCGATTGCCGGGTTGATCGCGTCGGTGTCCTGGGCGAGGACGATCAACGCGTCCGCGCCCTGGCTGATCAGCGACTCGACGTCGGTCAGCTGCTTGGAAGCCGAGGACTGGGCATCGGCCGAGATGTACTTGGCTCCGGCCGCGGCGAGCGCCTTCTTGATGGCGGCCTCGTCGGTCTTCCAACGCTCTTCCTGGAAGTTCGACCATGAGACGCCGACGGTCTTGCCCTTACCGGCTGCGTCCTGGGCGTAAGCCGAACCGGCCACAGCCATCGAGAACACCGCGCCGGCAAGCGCGAGCTTCAAAAGTTTCATCGAAAATCCTCCCGGCGCCATGCGCCCACCATAAGCTTTCCGACCGTCTCTCCCGGTCGGGCAAGACTTTTTCCAAGCCTTGGAAAAAATCGTGACAGCAAATTCGATCCGTGTCAACGTGTTCGAAACAAGGCGGCCCGAAGGCTTGGGAGAGCGGCGCGGGCGGCTTGGGAGGACCGAGGGAACATGCTTGCGAAGACCGATGCGGACGCCGTGCGTGTACACAATCGCCTGGCCTTGATCGATTGCCTGCGACGCGCGGAGACGGCGACCCGCAAGGAGTTGAGCGCGGCGACCGGGCTATCGGTTTCGGCCGCCTCGGCGATCGCCACCGGGCTATTGCGGTCCGGCCTGGTGGTCGAGTCCGGCGATCCCGAGGAGACTCCCGGTGCGGCCTCTGGCGAGGTGGCGGTGCGGCGGGGGCGGCCGGGGCGGAGCCTTGCCCTCAACGGTGCCGTCGCGCGGATCGCCATCGCCAAGATCGCCGTCGGCGAGATCGCGGTGCGGGTCTGCGACTATCGTGGCAACGTCCTGGGAACGTCCCGCTGGGACGGTGACATCAGTGATTTTTCGCAAGACGACATCGTCGGCCATCTCGGACGTCTGCTCGCCGACGCCGAAGCGGCCATAACAAAGGAGACGCGCGGCGAGGGCGTTGAAGGCTGGAGGCCTCCGGTCATCCAGCGCGTCGTCGTCGCGGTTCAGGGCAAGACGGACAGCGCGGGAACGCGCATCGTTTGGTCGCCAGCCCTCAGGCACCGCGACCTGGAAATCGCTGCGCCATTGGCGGCGCTGCGTGGCGCTTCGGTCGGTGTCTTCAACGATTGCTCGCTATTGCCGGAGGCGTTTCGCTGGACGCCCGACTTTCAGGGCCGGGACTTTGCAATCCTGTTCATCGGCTTCGGCGTCGGCATGGGGTTGCGGCTCGGCGGCTCCGCCTTCCAGGGCCAGCGTTCGTCGGCAGTAGAGTTCGGCCACATCAACCACATTCCCGGCGGCGCGCTTTGCCGATGCGGCAACCGCGGCTGCATCGAAGCCTATGCCGCCGACTATGCGATCTGGCGACGTGCCAACGGGCGGGCGCACGACATTCCGGCCAAGCGGGTCACGGACGCTGAGATCGTGCGGTTGGCGGCCTTGGCCCGCGGCGGCGACGTTGCCGCGACGCAAGCCTTTGCCGAAGCCGGCGAGGCGATTGGCTACGGTCTCGGCCGGCTGTTCACGCTGGTCGATCCCTTGCCCGTGGTGATCACCG
>JBBSUS010000432.1:0-3258 GCA_038234195.1 Hyphomicrobiales bacterium
GACCGCGGCCACCGCGCCGGTGATGAGCACCCAGGCCGGTTCGAAGCGCAGGGCGCGGATGGCGATGAAGAAGAAGACGTACATCACCGTCGGCGCCTTCAGGTAGAAGCCGGCGCTCTGCCCGTACTGGACGTGAAAATACCAGATAACGCCGTAGAGCGTCGTGATGTCGACAAGCACCGACAGGAAGATGAACCATTTTGGGAGCCGGAACTTGTAGGACAGCAGGAGCCGGATCACCGTGAAGGTCACGTAGATCGTCAGGCTGACCGGGACCGGCTGGCGGATATAGCCCATCAACGCGTCTTCCGGCCGGCGCGAGACGAAATAGAGCAGTGCCAGGAAGAGGCCGATGCCGAGTTGCACCCAGCCGATCAGCCGCTCGCCCTGATCCTCGAACTGGTCGACGACCTCCTGGATGCGATCGGGGATGGCGCGGGATTCGGGCCGGCCGATGAAGGGTCTGAGGAGCTTGGGTGGCTTCGACATCGCTGTTCCGGTTCGGATCCGCCCATCGATGAACGGTTCGTTGTCATTGCACGAAGCGTTACGGCGACCAATTGAACGTTGGCGTCATCGGGCCTATCTGGCGGCCGATCGTGCGATCTTGCGCCGCACCGCGAAAGACGCCAGTGTGTTTATGCAATCGGGCCACGGCGTCAGGAGTGTTTGATGAAGACCCGACCGCCGCGCGTCCTGATCTACAGTCACGATACGTTCGGACTAGGTCATCTGCGCCGTTGCCGTGTCATTGCCCAGGCGCTCGTCGCCCACCGGCCCGACATCTCGATCCTGATCGTGGCGGGCTCTCCCGTCGTCGGCTCCTTCAGCTTTCCACCCCAGGTGGATTTCATCCGCGTGCCCGGCGTCGTCAAGCTCGGCTCGGAAAACTATGCGCCGTCGAACCCGGGCCTTTCGATCGAGGACCTGACCGAAATCCGCAGTGCCATCATCGCCAAGACCGCGGAGATCTTCGAGCCGGACCTGTTCCTCGTCGACAAGGAACCCCTCGGCATGCGCGGAGAAGTCGCAGCCAGTTTGCGGATGCTGAAGGCGCGGGGGACCCGTCTGGTGCTTGGCCTGCGCGATATCATGGACGAGCCGTCGCGGCTGGTCGAGGAGTGGACGCGCAAGGATTCCTTCGCTGCGGTCGAGGATTTCTACGACGACATCTGGATCTACGGCCTGCCGCAGATCTGCGATCCTCTCGAAGGCATCGGCGTGTCCCAGGCGGTGCGCGACAAGGCCACCTTCACCGGCTATCTCCAGCGCGAGGACGACCCGTCCGGCGCGCTGCCCGACCGCATCAGGATCGGCGAGCGGCCCTTCGTGCTGGTGACCACGGGCGGCGGCGGCGATGGCGCCATGCTCGTCGACTGGGTGCTGCGCGCCTATGAGAGCGACGACACCATCGGCGTTCGGGCCAAGATTGTTCTCGGACCATTCATGGATTCCGGGCTCGCCGCGGAATTTCAGGATCGGGCGACGCGCCTCGACAATGTCGATCTCATCACCTTCGCGGCCTCGATCGAACGCCTCTTCGAGCGCGCCGCCGGCGTGGTGGCCATGGGCGGCTACAACACGTTCTGCGAAATCCTCTCCTTCGACAAGCCGGCGGTGGTCGTGCCTCGCACCCAGCCGCGGCTCGAGCAGTGGATCCGGGCCTCGCGGGCACAGGACCTCGGGCTTCTCACCATGCTCCCCGACCAGCAGAGCGGCGACACGGCGGCCATGGCCGACGCCATCCGGGCCCTGCCGACGCAGGCCGGTCCGCGCTCGGCGGCGATCCCAGGCGTTCTGGATGGGCTGAAGACGATCTGCGAACTGACCGACGGTTATTTCGCAGCCGGGATGCCTGCGCAAGCAAGGCGTCACGCAACCGGCGAGAATGTCCGTACGCTGCAGAGGGCCGGCACGGCGTGAATGTCGCCTTCTATGCGCCGATGAAGGCGCCGGACGATCCCCGTCCCTCCGGTGACCGCACCGTCGCACGCGGCCTTGTCGACGCTTTGCGCCGGGCCGGCCATCGGGTGAGCATTCCGACGCGGTTTCGCAGCTGGGACCGCGGCGAAGCGCAGAGGCAGCAGCGGATGCGCCGCCTCGGCACACGGCTGGCCGGACGGCTGGCACAGCGCCTGGCTGCCGGGCCCGAACGGCCGGATCTCTGGTTCACCTACCATCTCTATCACAAGGCGCCGGACTTCCTGGGCCCACAGGTCGCCGCGGCGCTGGGCATTCCCTACGCGGTCGCCGAAGCCTCGATCGCCGGCAAGCAGGCAGGCGGACGCTGGGATCTGGGTCATCGCTCCAGCATCGCGGCGCTGGAACGCGCCGATCTGGTGATCGGGCTGAACCCCAACGACGCGGCCGGAATCGCGCCCCATTGCCGTCCTGACGCCGTTCGCCTGGCACTGCCGCCCTTTGTCGAATGCGCGCCCTTCGTCGATGCGAGCCGGCAGCGCGGGGCGGCGAGGACAGCGCTCGTGACACGCTGGCAGCTCGATCCGGACGTGCCGGTGCTGCTTGTCGTCGCGATGATGCGGCACGACCAGAAGCTCGCCTCCTATCTGATGCTTGCAGAAGCGGCGGCACGGTTCGCCGAGGGCGATGCGCAACTGGTCGTTGTCGGCTCGGGATCGGCCGAAGCCGAAGTGCGGGCAGCCTTTGCCGAAGTTTCCATCCCGGTGGTGTTTGCCGGGGCGCAGCAGCCTGCCGCGATGCCCGCGATCTACGCCGCATGCGACCTCTATGTCTGGCCGGCGATCAAGGAATCCTGGAGCATGGCGCTGATCGAGGCGCAGGCTGCCGGTCTGCCCGTCGTTGCTGGACGCTCCGGCGGTGTCGCGAATGTCGTCGTCGACGGGAGAACCGGGCTGCTCGTGCGGGAAGGCGACGGAGCGGCGTTTGCCGGCGCGCTGGCCGCGATGCTCGATCCCGTCCGCCGCGCCGCCATGGGCCGCGCCGCGCAATCAGAGATGCGTGCAACGCATGATATCGGCATTGCGGCCGGCACCCTCGATGCGGCAATTCGAGAGACCGTCGCGGTCTTCGCCGCGGGCCGCGCCGGCGATGCCGTGACCCTGGAGACTTGCTAGCATGCGCGTTCTGTTTCACGTCCAGCACCTTCTCGGCGTCGGCCATCTGCGGCGTGGCGAACTGATCGTGAAGGCGCTGGTCGAACGCGGGGTCGACGTGACCGTCGCCCTTGGCGGCATGCCGGTCGCCGAGATGCCGTTCGACGGCGCCGATGTCGTGCAA
>JBBSUS010000433.1:0-3243 GCA_038234195.1 Hyphomicrobiales bacterium
CGTGAGCTAGCGCCCTGGCCGCATAGGTCCGTCCCGCTTATTGCAATGCAGCAAACGGGCGATCTTCACGTTTCGTTAACCTTTATCGATCGGCGGCCTTCGCCTATGCTGTTGGAACGTCCCCCACGAGACCGGCCGGCCTTTCTCCCCTTTCATCACGTCTCGGCCGATCTCCCGCCGAACGACGCGGCCGGCGCCCAACCTTCCGACGAGCTCCCATGTTTCAGAATTTCGACGACATTGCCGACTTCTCCCGCAGCGCCGAGCGCGTTGCGCGCCTGCGTTCGGGCTTCGGAGCGGCGGGAATCGACGGCTTCCTCGTGCCGCGCGCCGACGAGCACCAGGGTGAATACATCCCGCCCTCGGCCGCCCGCCTCGAATGGCTGACGGGTTTCTCGGGATCGGCGGGCAATGCGGTGGTTCTCGCCGACAAGGCGGCGATCCTCGTCGACGGTCGCTATACGCTGCAGGTGCGCTCGCAGGTCGACCTCGATGTCTTCGAGCCGGTCTCGTCGGTCGAGACCTCGCTCGCCGACTATCTCAAGCGCGAAGCGGTCGGCAAACGTATCGGTTTCGACCCCTGGCTCCACACCGTTGCCGAGATCAAGGGCCTTGAAAAGGCCATGGAAGACGTCGGCGGCAGCGTCGTGGCGCTGTCCGGCAACCCGATCGACCGGCTGTGGAACGACCGGCCCGCCGCGCCAAAGGGCAAGGCGCTGGTGCAGCCCGATGATTTTTCCGGCAAGCCCGCGGCGGAAAAGCTTCAAATCCTGGCCGCGGCGATCGTGGCGGCCAAGGCGGACGCGGCGATCCTGACCGATCCGTCCTCCATCGCCTGGGCATTCAACATCCGTGGCGCCGATGTCTCGCACACGCCGCTGATGCTCTCCTTTGCGATCCTGCGGGGGAGCGGCCGGCCGACGCTGTTCGTCGACCCGGACAAGCTCGACGCCGCCACCCGCGCGCATCTGGAGCCGCTCGCCGATCTCGCCGAGCCGGACACCTTCGAGGCCGCGGTAAAGGCCGAGGCGAAGGGTCGACGCATCGGCCTCGACCCGCAGCTTGGCGCCAGGCGTCTCGGCCAGTTGATCGAGACCGCCGGCACCCTCGTCGACATGCCTGATCCCGCCAGGCTGCCGCGCGCCATCAAGAACGCCGGGGAGATTGCAGGCTCGAAGGCTGCCCATCGGCGGGACGGCGCGGCGATCGCGACGTTCCTCGCCTGGCTCGACCGTCAGGCACCCGGCACGATCACCGAGATCACTGCCGCCGAAAAGCTCGAGGCGATCCGCGCCGACTTCGGACGCCGCGACGGCCCGGCCCTTCGCGACATCTCGTTCGACACGATCGCCGGCTCGGGCCCGAACGGCGCCATCGTCCACTACCGCGTCAACCGCCAGAGCGACCGCACGCTGGGGGAGGGTGAACTTTTCCTGCTCGATTCCGGCGCGCAATATGGCGACGGACCCACCGACATCACACGCACGGTCCCCATCGGCACGCCCACCGACGAGATGCGCCGGAAGTTCACCCTGGTGCTGAAGGGCATGATCGCCATCGCGACGGCGCGCTTTCCGAAGGGCACACGCGGCGTCGATCTCGATCCGATGGCACGCATCGCGCTATGGAAGGCGGGCTGCGACTACGCCCATGGTACCGGCCACGGCGTCGGATCGTTCCTGGCCGTGCATGAGGGGCCGCAATCGATCTCCAAGCGCGGCATGGCGGTCATCGAGCCGGGCATGATCCTGTCCGACGAGCCCGGCTACTACCGCGAGGGCGCCTTCGGCATCCGCATCGAAAACCTGATCCTGACGACGCCGCCGGCTTCGATCGCGGGCGGGGACATCGACATGCTGGGCTTCGAGACACTCACCTTCGCACCCATCGACCGCCGCCTCGTCGACCCGGCGCTTCTGTCGCCGGACGAGGCCGCCTGGCTCGACACCTATCACACGAGCGTTCGCGATCTGCTGATGCCGCTGCTGGAGGCGGGCGACTGTCGCTGGCTGGAAGAGGCGACAGTCGGCGTCGCGAAGCCGAACCCCGAAATAGCGTGAGCACACTTCGCTGATCGGGGACCCGTCCGGGCGGGGCGCTCGACCGGGTGACGTCGGTTCGATCGCCTATCCTTCGGCTCCGCTCACGGCCTCGTGTGGAGCCGATGTGTGGTCAGGCCGAAGATGCGTTGAGACCATGCTCTCATGCGGGCTGTTTTCGAAATGCTTCAGCATGGCATCCCGATTGGCGATCCGGTCGGCGAGCGTTCCGCTTTCCCGCTTCTGCAGATCCGTTTCGCCTTCCAACGGGGTGCCGCCGTTGAAAAGATCCGCCAGCATCGATCTGGCCGCGTCCGACACCTGCCCGTCCACGAAAGCATCTTCGTAGGCGAGCGTGCCGATGTTGGGATAGGTCGAGAAGATATACCGGAAATGCTGCTTGAGATGCATGTTGCGGTTCATCATCCGATCCACTTGCTGTGGCTCGAAGGTCATCGCGGCCTCGGTGGGCTGCTTCTCCGCCGTTTGATTCGATGCGACGTTGTGCCATGTGCGAAGCTGGTTTGCTCGCAGGGCGGAAATCGCCTGTGCGAACAAGTCATCCCGGACGAGGTGCAGTATCGGGGCGTTCTCTTCCCGCAAAAGCTCGACAAGAAGCGGAGCATTGAAGAGGTCTTGCCAGACGGCGTTCAGATTGTGCAGCGAGTTGTATTTGACATCGATCACCCAGGTCGTTTCCGGGCCGAGTGAAAAGAGGTGCTTCCGGTAGCCATGCCAGATCGCGGATTGATTGGCGCGGCTGGGATAGGCCAGGGCCGGAAAGCGAGTGAGGAGGCGTTCCTTGAAGGTGAAGAAATTGGCTTCCGGAACCGTCAGATAACGTTCGTAATTCGGGTCGTCGTGCGGCCCGCGGACATTGTGGAAGATTTCTCCGACATATTCGGTGCCTGGCTGGCGTCCGAGAAATCGTCCGATGGCGGTCGTGCCGGATCGCTGGGTGGCGACGATGACGGCGACCCGCGCTGCCTGACGGACGATGGCTGTGTTCAACTTCGAGGCGCTCGCTACGATGACAGGCTGGTTGCCAGGACATCAGGAAAACGCAGTTTTCCCGCTGGATCAAGCGTCTTCATGCGAGGGCGTGGCCGATCGGGCATGGGAGCCGGCGAAGGGGCCAATCTCCATGGCCCCTTCGCATCATCACAGAGGGCTACTCGCGCTCAGCGGCAAACACGGCGCGGGC
>JBBSUS010000434.1:0-3243 GCA_038234195.1 Hyphomicrobiales bacterium
CATGGGCACCGCTGACGATCGCCGCGGCCTCGGGAACGCCGATCCGCCCGGCATATTGCGAATGGCCGCGGTCGACGACGTAGGTGAGGGCCCTGACACCGCGGCCGTCGGCAAGCCGCACCGGCAGGGTCGTCTCGCGATAGACATGGGTCACGAGTTCGCGCTCGCGCAGATAGGCGATCACCGTCTCGCGATCGGCTTTGCCGACGCGAAACGCCATGCCGACGCAGGAACCGCCGCGATCGAGGCCGAAGACCAGGCCCGGCCGCTCGGGTGTGCCACGATGCACATGCGAGCGGATGCACAGGGCGCGATGATAGCCGCCGAGTCGTGCCTTCACGCGCTCCTCGAAGGAAAAGCCAGGCCGCCAGATCAGCGAACCGTAGCCAAACACCCACAAATCGTCCATTGCCCTCAAATCGCTCTGTCAGCCGGCTTTGCCGCGCGGGTTGCCGGAGCATCCCGTCGCCCGACGGATCGAAACCGGTGTGCGTCGGATTCCCGATGCTTTATCGAGGCGCGAGCGATTCATAAAGGTCGGCGATTCGAGGCCGCCTCGATGACGAGACGAGAAGGACAGGCGATGGCAGCGTCAAACGGCAAGACGACCGGAACAGGCAGCAAGGACACCAAGGCGCGTTGGGCCTTTGTCTGGATCGTCGTCGTGGTGATCGTGCTGGCTGCCGGCTTGACCGGCGCGTGGTACTATCTTGCCGGCCAGCTCGATTTGCGGGTTGCGCAAACCATCGAAGCCGAGAAGCAGCGGGGCACCGATATCGGTTGTTCCGGCCGCACGGTGTTCGGCTATCCGTTCCGGCTTGGCCTGCGGTGCGAGGCCCTGACGATCGACGCGCAACGTGACGGCTTTCGCGCCTCCGCCGGGCAGCTTCGCTCCGCCGCGCAGATCTATCGGCCGAACCGTGTCGTCGCAGAACTCGACGGACCGCTGATCGTCGATGCCAAGCAGGTCGCGCCGCTCGATATCCGCTGGGAATTGCTGCAGGCGAGCGGCACGTTCTGGACGCAAGGGCTCGACCATTTCGCTCTCGTCGCCGACCAGATGGTGGTGGCACTCGCCCAGCCGGCCGGGGATCGTCAGCCGGTCGCCAGCGCCGTCCGTATCGAGACCCATGCCCGGCGCCGCGATGGCGATCTCGACCTCGCCTGGCTGAGCCGCGGCGGCAAGATCGTCGCGCCGGGCGCACCGGACCTTCCGCCCGCCGACAGTTCCGCCGATGTGACGATCGTCGGTGCCGCGGACTGGCTGGATGGGCACATCGATGCCGAAAGCCCGCGCACAGCTCTGGCTGGCCGCAAGGTGACAATGCGTTCGGTGCGGATCGACATGGGCGACGCCGGCGCCGAGCTTTCGGGGACGCTCGCCTTCGACCAGGCCGGAACGGCGACCGGCGATCTGGAACTGGCCGTGACCGATCCCAAGCAGGTCGCCAAGCTGATCGGCGAGGCCGCGCCGCAGATCAAGTCGGTCGCCGACACGGTGGCGCAGGCGGTGAACTTCATCGGCCGCCAGCAGGGTGGTCGAACGATGATTTCATTGAATGTGACCCAGGGCGCCCTGTCGGCCGGCATCATCCCGCTGGGCCGCATCCCACCCTTGCGCTGAGGGATTTGTCCTGTCGTCAGCGCAGCCTGGTAACGAGAACCGCGATCACACCCGCGACGCCGAATAGCGAGAAGGCCGCGAAGGCGGCGGCGAAGCTGCCGGTCAGATCGGCGATGAGCGCGAAGCTCGATGGCCCGATCAACACCCCGAGAAAGGTATAGACGAGAGCGGCGCCGGTCGCCGCGCCGACCCGGCCCTCGGGCGCCTGCCGGGCTACCTCCGCCAGCATGACGCCGTTCCAGCCGAGCCAGACCGTGCCCGACAGGACGAAGAGCGTTACCGTCAGCGCCGCCGGGGCTTGAAGGGACAGGCTCGCGCCGAGACCGACCGCCAGGGCCGCGCCGACCGCGCCGAGAAAACCGAGGAGCCTGAATCCGCCGCCCATGCGGTCGGCGACGAGGCCCCAGCCCACGCGGCCGAACGCGCCGGCGGCCTGCGTCAGCGCGGCGACCGTCCCCGCCGCCACGAGGCCCCAGCCGGCGTTCTCGACCAGCGTCGTCACGGTGAATGCGCTGACCGAGAGCTGCACGGCCGAATAGACGAAGCTGAGGAAAGCCAGCGTGGCCAGTGCCGGTCGGCCGAACAGCATACGCTGGTCGGCAAGAAGGCTGGAGCGCGCAATGGCGGTCCGGTCGATGGGCTGATGGCCATGGGCGCGATGGATCACCAAAATCAGCAGGAAAGGCACGAGCGAGGCTGTGGCAAGCGCCATGCGCCAACCGAATGCGAGAGCCAATGCGGGCACGGCAAGGCTGGCCACGACCCCGCCCAGCGGCACGCCGGCCTGCTTGACCGAATAGACGAGATTGCGCGAGCGCGCGGGTGTAATGCCGATCAGCAGCTGCGAGGCTGCCGGATTCTGGTAGCCGTAGCCGATTCCGATCAACAGCGAGCCCGCGACCAAAAACGGCACGCTGGCCATGGCAAAGCACAGGAGGCCAAGGCCGAAGGTGAGGAGGCACACCTCCTCCAGCCGGCCCGCGCCGATCCGGCGGAGGGTCTTGCCCGAGAGCGCGGCCGAGACGATGCCGGAGAGATAGATCAGGCTGATCTGGTAGCCGATGAAATGGGTATCGATCGCCAAGTCCTGAACGACCAGCGGCATGATCGCCGTCAGCGACAGCGCCGCTGCGGTCGCGACGATCTGGATGGTGGTGGTGAGAGCGAGGGTGACGCCGAGCCCCGGGCCTTTCTCGTTCGCCGAGCCCCCGGCGGCGGCGTCCTCGCTCTTCAAGGCGTCTGAAAGGGCCAAGCATCGGCCTCCGGCGGGATCGGTGAAGCGGCCGGGCGAGCGGCGTGAACGATAAGGCGGTCTTTGTAATTGCGCTGCGACGGAGTCAAGGCCGGCGTGCGTTTATCGCCTGGACACGAGCCGAACCGGCTCGTCAGAGCTTAGCTTCGACCTGCATGTCCCGCGCAAAGCCAACGCACCGTGTCGGATCGAGGTCCTGATAATAAATTGGAGCGGGCGATGGGATTCGAACCCACGACCCCAACCTTGGCAAGGTTGTGCTCTACCACTGAGCTACGCCCGCCCGCTCCGTGCGGCGATGTGCTCGCCGCGGATGGCGGCTGTATGACGGATCGTGGGGGCGAATGCAACAGGCAAATGGTGTTCG
>JBBSUS010000435.1:0-3242 GCA_038234195.1 Hyphomicrobiales bacterium
CGGCGACGGCTTTCATGTATGACCGGTCGGCCGCATGGATGACGACGGTGCGCGGGGGATTTTTCTTGCTGCGATCTCCCTATCGTTTCGACCGACCACCCACCACTGACCACTGACCAGCGCTGAAGTCGAGGGTTCTTTTAATGGCCAATGGACGGTCGCCGCATAGGTCGCACTCGCGGTCATTGTAGATTAGATACTTCGTCACTTCCCCGAGACAGTCCGGCGGCCACCGCGTGGTCAAACGCAGCGTGACAACGGCAAGCGCTGTATTTTCCTTCCGACCCGGTTTAAACAAGGATTCCCATCTTCTTTTGGACAGAGGCCCGCTTGCTCCCCATTCCCGCAATCGAGTCCGGATCGCCCGGCTGGACCGAACCGGCCCGGTCTCGCATTCTTGCCGACTACGGCATTCTGGACACACCGCGTGAGGATGACTTCGACGATCTGGCAACGATCGCTTCCGAAGTCTGCGGGACCCCCATCGCCGTTGTTAACCTCGTTGACACGACAAGGCAGTTCTTCAAGGCCGAAGTCGGCCTCGGCGTTCGCGAGACACCGCTCGAGACGTCGTTCTGCGGACATGCGATCCTCGTCGAGGACATGATGATCGTGCCCGACGCGACGAAGGATCCGCGGTTCGCCGGAAACCCGCTGGTGACGGGGGAACCCGGCCTGCGCTTCTACGCCGGCGCGCTTCTCAAGACGAAAGACGGAATCCCGCTCGGAACCATATGCGTCCTGGATTTTCGGCCGCGGAACCTCGACGAACATCAGATCAGCACGCTCAGACTGCTGGCCCGCCAGGCGATGACCCAGATGGAATTGCGTCGTTCGCTGGCGCAGAAGGAACGAGCCCTCGGGGATGCGAAGAAGCTTGAAGGACAGTATCGCGATGCGGTCCGCCGGCAGCGCGACATCGCGCACGAAATGGCGCACCGCATGAAGAACACTCTCGCCATGGTGCAGGCGATCGTCTCGCAGACGTTCCGGCAGGCGGGCAGTGTCGAGGAGAGTCAGGCGGCGATTTCGGAACGGCTGGCCGCGCTCGGACGTGCCCAGAACGCGCTGATCAGTCCGCATGCCGATGAGGTCGATATCAGCGATGTCGTCGAGGGCGCCCTGGCGCCGCATCGAACCGGCGAAGGTCGCTTCAGGATCGAAGGCCCTTCGCTGGTGCTCGGCTCGCAGCAGGCGATCGGTCTTTCGCTCGGCCTGCACGAACTGGCGACGAACGCTGCCAAGTACGGCGCTCTTTCGAACGTCGACGGGCAGGTCGACATCCGATGGTCCGCCGATGAGGACTTCGTGTTTGAATGGCGCGAAACCGGCGGCCCGGCTGTGGCTCGACCGACACGATCCGGATTTGGTTCGCGTCTTGTGGAACGCATTGTCTCCTCGTACTTTCAGGGAGTAGCTGCACTGAGCTTCGACCCCAAAGGCGTCACGTTTCGGCTGGAAGGCAAAGCTTCACAAATGCAGGAAGAGGGCGCCTTGTGATCAACGCCGGCGACAAAAATCAGTTCGCCGTCCTGGTCGTCGAAGACGATCCGCTTCTGCTGATGGACGCTGTCGACATGCTCGAGGATGACGGCTTCAAGGTCTATTCCGCGCAAAACGCCGATGAGGCGATCTGTTTGCTCGAGAAGCACGACGACATTCGGGTTCTCTTCACCGACGTCGACATGCCCGGCTCGATAGACGGTTTGAAACTTGCGCACGCCGTTCGGGATCGGTGGCCCCCTGTCCGGATCATGGTAACCTCAGGGCTGCGCCATGTGTTGCCAGCCGACCTTCCAGAGAACGGCCTCTTCTTTCCCAAGCCGTACTTTCCGATTGACGTCCTAAAGTCGATCAATTTTGTTGTCGACGAATTCTTTGCCTGAAACTCGCCAGGCATCCCTGGATCCAAGGCACAACCGCGTGCCATGCGACGTGGAAGTGCCCGCAGTCGAAGACGGCATACAAAATTGCGTCCACCTCAATCTAACGCTTTGTATAGAGGCCGCTGAACGACCCGTTCATTCTGCCGCATTCCGCGGCGCTGCCCTGGATGACGAGATACGGTCCGCGCAGCGAACTGCCATATTGCGGCCGTCCTGGGCTTCAGCGGAGAATGCCCACCCGTCGATCCGGACCGGGGGTTCGAACTTGCCCGTATTCGAGCCGGCACCCTCGCCGTAGTTCGCAAGTTCCCTGACGTGGAGGCCGGCGCTACGGCGATATTCTTGCCAAACCTGACGTCCTGAAGAGCGCCAAGGCCGACCATCGGCAACGCCTTGCAAAGAAGCCCTATGTTTCGCCGATCCCGCCCGAAGTGAATGCGCCGATCCAGCCGCGCCCAACAAATTCTTGAGTGTCGAAAGCGCTCGTTCCGGTGTTGCTTTACCTCGCGTGCACGGCGGTCGAAGGGCAGTTCATTACGCCGATGATCCTCGGGCGCCGTCTGGAGATGAATGCTGCGGCCGTATTTCTGTCTGTGGCTTTCTGGGGTTGGATATGGGGCGCCGTCGGTATGTTCCTCGCTGTTCCGATCATGGTCGCCGTTAAGGTGTTCGCGACCTACGTCGAGCCCCTTGAGGCCTTGGGAGACTTTTTGTCGGCAGAGGTCAAGTCCGGGGAAAAGGATGATGGCGAATGACTTTTGCGCGGCGTTGGTCTGCTCCGGGGGGCAAGCGGTTACCGCTGCGCATCGGCACCGTTTCCGACCGACCTGATCCGTAGAGGGCCAACGAACCGCCGTCGAGATCGCAATCCCAAATCCGTCAGCCGCAGCATGGGTGTTCACCTCCCTCGCGCAGCGTCGCCGATACGCGATGCCGAAGATCAAGCGACGTAGGTCGCGCCAGCACTGCCTCGCAAGCGGTGCAGCTCGAGCGCGAATCCCAGCCAGGTTCTACCAAGCCGGAAACGCTCTAGCTCCTTTTCACCCCTTCGTCGGCAAATCTTGATCCGGCTTCACTGCGATCGCCGTTGTCTCGCTCAGCATACGATCTCCCGCCTTCAGGCTGACCCGGATCTCGCACGGCTCTACCTCCTGCGTGAACAGATCGAACTCCAGCCGCATTGCGTCGCTGTGGTCGACCGCGCGTTCGATTTTGGGCCTGAAGGCGCGCCCGCAGGGCACCTCGATCACCGGCGTAACATCCTCCGGCGAAAGGCCCGCCAGCGCCGCGCCGGCGAAGTCAAGGACGATCTTGCGCTCCAGTCGCTCGGGTTCGCCCTTAGCGCGCCTGAGCCGC
>JBBSUS010000436.1:0-3239 GCA_038234195.1 Hyphomicrobiales bacterium
CGGCCGATTATGACGAGGTTCTGGCGACCTTGAAGGCTTCAAACGGCGAAACCGACTTTCCGTTGCGGCGCAAGATGGCGGCGCGGGCCTATGCGCTGACCGCCGCCTATGACGTGGCAGTTTCGCAATGGTTTGCCGGCGAAGTGAACGACGCGATGCCGAGAAGCCGAAGCTTTGCCGGATTCCTTTCGGAGGAACTGCGCTATGGCGAGAACCCGCACCAGGCCGCCGGCTTCTACAAGACCGGCGATCAGCGGCCCGGCGTTGCCAGCGCGAGGCAGGTGCAGGGCAAGGCGCTGTCCTACAACAACATCAACGACACCGACGCGGCCTTCGAGCTGGTCGGCGAGTTCGATCCACAACGCACCGCCGCCGTCGCGATCATCAAGCACGCCAATCCCTGCGGCGTGGCGGAGGGGCCTGATCTCATCGCGGCCTACGAACGGGCGCTCGCCTGCGACCCGGTCTCGGCCTTCGGGGGCATCGTCGCGCTCAACCGCAGGCTCGATGCGCGGACGGCGGAGGGAGTCGTCAAGGTCTTCACCGAGGTTATCATTGCGCCCGATGCCGACGAGGATGCCATTGCCATCGTCGCTGCCAAGAAGAACTTGCGCCTGCTCCTGACCGGCGGCCTGCCCGATCCGCGCGCGCCGGGCCGCTTCGTCAAATCCGTCGCCGGCGGGCTCCTCGTCCAGTCGCGCGATGCCGGCGTGGTCGATGATCTCGACCTCAAGGTCGTCACCCGGCGGGCGCCGAGCGAACGCGAGCTTGCCGATCTCAAATTCGCCTTTCGCGTCGCCAAGCACGTCAAGTCCAACGCCATCGTCTATGCCAGGGATCTCGCCACGGTCGGCGTCGGGGCCGGCCAGATGAGCCGCGTCGATTCCGCCCGCATCGCCGCGCGCAAGGCTGTGGACGCGGCCGAGGCCGCCGGGCTTTCGACGCCGCTGACGAAGGGTGCGGTGGTGGCCTCCGACGCCTTCTTCCCCTTCGCCGACGGCCTCTTGTCGGCGGTGGAAGCCGGTGCGACGGCGGTCATCCAGCCGGGCGGTTCGATGCGAGACGACGAGGTCATCAAGGCCGCCGACGACAACGACATCGCCATGGTGATGACCGGCATGCGGCATTTCCGGCACTGAGGCGACGGGCGTCCAAGTTCGATAACGGGCCGCACGCGTCTGGATCCGCGATCTGGGCTATCGCTGCCCTGATTAGGGTTCCCATCGCTCTTCAATTCGACACGCTGGTTTGCTTCCGTCAGTCATGGCGGATTCTTATGACTGTCAAAGCTGGCGCCGGAGCGGCGGCATGACGGCGTCTAATGGCGTAAAATTCGACGTTCGATGCGGCCGGTCCGTTAAAAGTGAAGCGCGCGATGCAAGAAATGAACGCGCTCGCAGAGCTTACCCGGTATAAGCGAAGGCAGAGCCGCTGCACGCGGTCGAGCTGCCGGAAAGCGCCGCGGCGAACGATCGACCATTCTCGCTTGCGTTCGCGCGCCAAGGGAGGCCGAACCCTGAAAGCGCAAGACTTGGACCACTTTCTATGACGAGCAATTCCCCAGACAGCATCGCCATCGAAAACGCCTCGGTTTCCTGGGGCGCGATCCTGGCGGGCTATCGGCAGCCCAGCTTGGTCCGCAGCATTGCTGAAATCATCGTCACCGTGCTTCCTTTCGCCGGGCTTTGGTTTCTTTGCGCCTACGCCGCCGTCAACGGATACTGGGCGGGGCTCGTGCTGACCATTCCGGCGGCCGGTTTCCTGATCCGCATGTTCATCCTTCAGCACGACTGCGGCCACGGCGCCCTGTTCAGTCGTCGACGCGCCAATGACTGGACGGGGCGCACGCTGGGTGTTCTCACCTTGACGCCCTACGATTACTGGCGTCGCACCCATGCCATCCACCACTCGACGGCAGGCAATCTCGACAAGCGCGGGATCGGCGACGTCGACACGCTTACGGTCGATGAATACCGCACGATGGGACGTTGGGGTCGCACGCGCTACTGGCTCTACCGCCACCCGGTGGTGATGTTCGGCATCGGTCCGGCCTGGCTGTTCCTCTGCCAGTACCGGCTGCCCTTCGGTCTCATGCGCGCCGGAGTGAGGCCCTGGGTTTCGACCAGCGTCACCAATCTCGGCATCGCGCTACCGGTGGCGGCGCTGATCTGGCTGATGGACATCGGCCCGTTTCTCGCCGTGCAACTCCCGATCACCCTGATGGCAGCCACCGGGGGTGTCTGGCTTTTCTATATCCAGCACCAGTTCGAGGACACGCAATGGTCCGGGAACGAGGACTGGGTGTTTCAGCAGGCCGCGCTGCACGGCAGTTCGCATGACGATCTGCCCCTTCTGCTGCGCTGGTTCACTGGCAATATCGGCATTCATCACGTCCACCATTTGTCGAGCAAAGTGCCATTCTACCGCTTGCCCCAGATTCTCAGGGATTATCCCGAGCTGAAAGGCATCGGTCGTCTGACGCTTCTTCAAAGCCTGGGTTGCGTGAAGCTCGTCCTGTGGGACGAACGCGCCAAACGTCTGGTCTCGTTCCGCGAGGCGCGGCGCTCCGCCATCTAGCCGCGGACGACCACCCAGCGTAGTCCGCGAGGACGGACGGGAAGCCCTTAGAGGTCTGCCTGACACCCTGTCGAGGACGCCACCCCCTCTACCCACGGCGGGGATCGCGACCGGATGATCATCGTCTCGCCGCAGCGGATCGCATGCGGCGATGCGTCCGATGACCACCGTTCTCAGGACCATCGCTGATCGCGCGAGACGGCGGCAGGGCGAGGTGATGGTTCGATGAGGTTTCCATGAAGTTTGCGATCATCGGCGCCGGAATGTCCGGGCTGGTTTGTGCGACGCGGCTGACGGCCGAGGGTCACGCAGCCATCGTCTTCGACAAGGGGCGCGGCCCGGGCGGGCGAATGTCGTCTCGGCGTGTCGAGACTCGCGACGGAACGCTGAGTTTCGATCACGGTGCGCAGTATTTCACGGTGCGCGATGCGGCGTTCGAGCGCCAGGTCGCAGAATGGCAGGCCGCGGGGCTGGTTGCGCCCTGGCCGGCGGCGGGGGAAGCGGCCTTTGTGGGTGTGCCCACGATGGCGGCGCCAGCGAAGGCGCTGGCCGAGACGCTCGACCTGCGCCTGGGGATGCGGGTGACCGGGCTGGAGCGGCGCGCAGAAGGTTGGACCTTGTTCACGGAGGGCGGCGACCCCGCGATTGGAGCGGGCGCCTTC
>JBBSUS010000437.1:0-3238 GCA_038234195.1 Hyphomicrobiales bacterium
GTGTCCTTGCGGCAGGTCAGCTCCATGCCCGATTTCTTGAAGGGCTGGGCAATGTTGACCAGCGGCAGGCCCTTTTCGCGGGCCGCGAGCGCCGCCGGCATCCAGTCGACGATGACGTCGGCGCCGCCGCCGGCGATCACCTGCTCTGGCGCGATGTCAGGGCCGCCCGGCTTGATCGTCACATCGAGATCGGCATCGTCGTAATAGCCCTTCTCCTTGGCAACGTAGTAGCCGGCGAACTGGCCCTGGGTTACCCATTTCAGCTGCAGCGTCAGCGCGTCCGCCGCGTTGGCGGGAATCGCCAGACCGGCGCTGATCACGGCGAAGGCGGTGCCGGCGAGAAGATGCTTCATCTTGGGGTCTCTCCTTGGGTTTCGCCTGACGGTGCCGCCGGGCTTTTCGGTTGCGGTTTTCAGCGATTGGACGGGTGCCAGAAGGTCACGCGGCGCTCCAGAAGCGCCAGCAGGCCGTAGGCGACGGAGCCGGCGAGCGCGGCGACGGTGATCTCGGCCCAGACCATGTCGGTGTTCATGCGGCCGATCTCCGCCGAAATGCGGAAGCCCATCCCGACGATGGGCGTCCCGAAGAATTCCGCCACGATGGCACCGATCAGCGCAAGCGTCGAGTTGATCTTCAGGGCGTTGAAGATGAACGGCATCGCCGCCGGCAACCGCAGCTTGAGGAGCCCCTGGAACGATGTGGCGCCATAGGTGCGCATCAGGTCGCGCTCCATGGTTCCGGCGGCGGCAAGGCCCGCGACCGTGCTGACCAGCATCGGGAAGAAGGTCATGACCACGACCACGGCCGCCTTGGACGGCCAATCGAAGCCGAACCACATGACCATGATCGGGGCGACGCCGATGATGGGAAGCGCCGAGACGAGGTTGCCGACTGGCAGCAGACCCCGCTTCAGGAAGGACGAGCGGTCGACGAGGCAGGCGACGAAGAAGCCCGAGCCGCAGCCCATGGCATAACCGGCGAGAACCGCCTTGAGATAGGTCTGGTAGAAATCGGCCCACAGCAGCGGCAGCGAGTTGGCGATCCGCACGCCGATGTCGGAGGGGGCCGGCAAGAGCACTCCCGGCACGTTGAGCCCGCGGACGGCGAACTGCCACAGCACGAGCAGCGCCGCGCCGAAGACGATCGGGATCACGAGGTCGAGCGCGCCCTGGGCACCGCGCCCCGAGGGCTCAAGCCCCGCAAGGTTGACGGTGAACCGCCAGGATGCGGCCCAGAAACCGAGGCCGACCAGCAGCAACAGCAAACCGCCCTTGCCGCCGCCGATGATGGCGATGCCGGCAGCCGCCAAGGCAAGGGTCAGGAGCCCGGTCAGCACCGCCGCGCCCGGCCCGTGGGATGACATAAGCCGGAAACGTCGCGTCGACGCATCGCTCATGCGGGTGCCTCCGCCTTGACGCCCATGCGCTTCAGGATCGCCTGTTCGCCAAGGCCGACGATGAAGACCAACCCACCGGCCAGCACCGCCGCCACCGTCAGCGCCGACCATATCTGGATCGTCTGGCCGTAATAGGAGCCCGCAAGCAGCCGCGCGCCGAGGCCGGCGACGGCGCCGGTCGGCAGCTCGCCGACGATAGCGCCGACCAGCGAAGCGGCCACGGCGATCTTCATCGACGGAAACAGGAACGGCATCGAGGCCGGCCATCTCAGCTTCGCCAGCGTTTGGCGGCGGCTCGCCGAATAGGTGTGCATCAGGTCGATCAGCATGGCGTCGGGCGAGCGCAGCCCCTTCACCATGCCCACGGCCACCGGGAAGAACGACAGATAGGTCGAGATGAAGGCCTTCGGCAGAAGCCCGTTGATGCCGACCGCGTTGAGCACGACGATGATCATCGGGGCGATCGCGAGGATCGGTATCGTCTGCGACGTGATGATCCACGGCATCAGCGTCTTCTGCAGCGTCACCGAATTGAGAATGCCGACGGCGATCAGAATGCCGAGCGCGGTCCCGATGACGAAGCCGAGCAGCGTCGAGGAGAGCGTCACCCAGGCGTGGTAGAGTAGCGAGCGCGGCGAGGTCGGCTTGACGTCGACCGTGGTCTTCCACACCTCCGCGACGATCTGGTGCGGCGCCGGCAACACCGGGCGCTCCGCCGACCATGTCGCACCGATCGCCTGCGTCACCGTATAGGCCGGATCGGTCCGGACCAGCTTGTCGGTCTCGGTCTGCCAGTTCATGAAAATGGCGGCGGCGTACCAGACCAGGATGATCGCGGCGACGACGGTCAGGACGGGGACTGTTCGACCTTCGGTCAGCCGACGCGGCAATCCGCGAAGAACACTGCGGCCGATGCCCGCACCGGGTTCGGCGATGGGGGTGGTGGAGGCTGTCATAGACGGGGCTCCGGCGACACCGGAAAAGGCGCCATTCCTCTCCCGCCTGCGGGAGAGGGTGCCGAGCGCAGCGAAACGGGTGAGGGTCTACCGGGCGCGAACCTCAATCTATCGAGACGTCCAGCGCCCTTGCAGGGTTCAGAGATGTGGCCTTCGAGAACGGCGAGAATGGTTTCGCAAACCGCGCGCCTCTCGCGAAGAACCTCGTCGTTCCAGAAGCGCAGCACCGACCAGCCATGCTCGTTCAGGAATACAGTTCGCGTTGCGTCCTCCGTACTGACAGCATGTTGAGCGCCATCGAGTTCGACAATGAGCCATGACGATCGGCAGGCAAAATCGGCGAAATAGGGTTCAATCGGGAACTGCCGGACGAATTTGTAGCCATTGAGCCGGCTGTCCCGAAGTTCATACCAGAGTCGGTATTCGGCTGTGGTCTCGCTTCGCCTCAACGACCGGGCGCGCTGGGTGCGCATGGATCGACTCAACATCGGTCCCCACTCCACAGGTGAGCTTCAAGGCCTTCGGCCGCCCCCCTCATCCGGCCCTCCGGGCCACCTTCTCCCCCTTGGGGAGAAGAATACGCCGGCGCTTCAAGCGCATAGAAGCCAATCGACGTCGATAAGGGCGCCATTCCTCTCCCGCTCGCGGGAGAGGGTGGATGCGAGCGGGAGCGAGCAGACGGGTGAGGGCCTGAAGGGCGCACCCCATCGATCACCTCAATCATAGCCATGCCCCGCCCGCAGCCCCTCGCGCACCCGATGGGCGATCGCCAGAAACTCCGGCGTGTCGCGGATGTCGAGCGGCCGGTTCGGACCCAGATCGCAGTCGATCACCTCGTGGATGCGGCCCGGCCGCGGGCTCATGACGACGATCCGGGTCGACAGGA
>JBBSUS010000438.1:0-3231 GCA_038234195.1 Hyphomicrobiales bacterium
CACCTCGCGCTCGGTGAGTGCTTCGCGCACCAGACGGAACTCGTAATATTCGAGATAGCGCAGGCCGCCGTGGACGAGCTTGCCGGAGCGCGACGAGGTGCCTTCGGCAAGATCGTCCTTTTCGCACATGACCACGCTGAGCCCGCGGCCCACCGCATCACGCGCGATGCCGACGCCGTTGATACCGCCTCCGACGACGAGAACGTCCACGGTGCCGAGATCGTCCATGATCCTGAACCTTTCCTGCCTTGGCCGTTCACGCCGGATGTCGTGACTGCGGGTGCGAACGCCCGGAACGCTTGGCGCTCTCGTCAAGCCGTGCGGCGGCGATCCTTGATTGCGTGCAACCGTTCCCATGCCGGACCGAGGGTCCGTCGGAGATCGCGGTAAAGTTCGAAACCCTCATCATAGTCCCCGGTGAGCGCGGGATCGGGCTCCGTGGCGTCCGACAGGCGTGGCGTCGCCCAGGTCTCGGCCGTCGCGATGATGTCTTGAAAGACGCCCTGCTGGGTCGCGGCGATCATTGCGGCGCCGGCCGCTCCCGCCTCATCCTGTTCGACGATCCGCACCGGCCGGTTCAGGACGCTTGCCAGGATCCTGCGCATCGCGGTCGAGCGCGCCGCGCCCCCGGTGAGGCGGATTTCGGCTGGTATCGCGCCGGTCGCCGAGTAGCAATCGCGCGAGGCGAAGGCGAGGCCTTCCAGCACCGCCCGCATCAGGTCGTAGAAGCCCGCTTCCGAGTGAAGGCCGGTAAACTGCGCGCGGGCGTTGGGATTCATGAACGGCCCGCGTTCGCCTGCGCTGGAGATGTAGGGGTGGTAGATCGCCGAAAGCGGCGCCGCATCGAGCACCCGGTCGTCGAGGCTCCTCACAAGATCCTTGCGGTCGAGATCGACCCCCTCATGCTTCAGGATGCCCCGCGCGAGATCGAGCATCCAGTCGATATTGAGCGTTGCGGCCATGTTCGACTGAATCTGCGCCACCGCTCCCTTGTGCGGCAACAGCGCGACATAGCCGCTTTCCTCGTCGTTGAGGACGACCTCTTCGGGCGCTGCAACGAAGCGCTCGTGCATGCCGGTGGTGCCGAGGATCGAGCATCCGGCCGTGCCGCTGGCATCGATGAGGCCGCCGCCGATGGCGGTGGTTACGAAGTCGACATAGCCGAGGACGATCGGGGTTCCGGCCAGAAGGCCGGTCGCCCGTGACGCCGCTTGCGTCAATGGATGGCATTGCTTCGCCCCGTCCACGATCGGCGGCAACAGATGCCGCTCGCCGGCAAGACCGAGGCCCTCGACGACCGCGTCGTCATAGGTCCGGCTGCGGAAATTGCCGAAGGTGAAGACGGCTTCGGACGGGTCGCTGGCACGCACGCCGGTGAGTTTGAAGTAGAGCCAGTCCTTGCAGTGGAATGCCGTTGCGGCCGCGGCGATGCGCTCCGGCATCAGGCGCTTGATCATCAGCAACTGGACGTTCTGCTGGCATGGATTGATGCCGGTCCCGGTTGCACGGTAGTGCGCCCGGTGCATGTCGCTGCGAACGAGCTCCGCGGCGAGGTCTCCAGCGCGCGCGTCGAGCCAGAGCCAAGCCGGGCCGACCGGCTCGCCGGCCTTGTCGATCAGCCAGGTGCCGTCGCCCTGGCCGGTCACTGCGACCGCAACCACGCTGGACGCGCCGCCCGGCAAGCGCTCCATCAGTTCGCTCAACGTCGCGGCGGTTTCCGCGAAGGTGCGCGCCATGTCCTGCTCGGCGCCACCGCCTTCGACCTTTGAAAAGCTGTTGGGCCGCGAGGCGACGGCGATCTGTCGGCCGGAGAGATCGAAGGCGACGGATTTGACCACCGACGTGCCGGCGTCAATGCCGACGATCACCGAGCGGGCGGTGCTTCTCCTGCCATCGCCCGGTTTCGCATCAGGCGGCATCGGTCGCATCCACGATCTGCCGTGCCGTGACCTCATCGACGATCAGTCCGTCGAGAACGCGGCTGTTCAGCACCGCCTCGATCGCCAACGCCTTGACGCTTCCGCCCGCGAGCGCGACGAGCCGCGAACGGCGCAGCCGCGTCATGTCGGGCGCCAGCGCCCGCGCGGTAAAGCTCTCCGCGACCGGCTGTCCGCGCCTGTCGAAATAGTGGCCGAGCAATTCGCCGACGGCCCCCGCCTCACGCAATTGCCGGACCTCGTCGCCGTTCAGCATGCCGGAGGTGATCAGGAAGGCATTGTCGTTCAGATCGCCGATCCCGGCGAAAATGATCGGCGCGGTGCAGGCGAGTTCGAACACCTCGGCGATTCCGGGCTGCGCGAGCAGCACGTCGCGGTCCTTCACCGAATTGGCGAAGGTCGGCAATGGAATCTGGTAGGCCTCTCCGCCGGTGCGCTCGGCCAGCCGGTGGATCACATCGTAGGGGCTGGCGGCGAAGCGCCGCGAAAGGCCACCAAACACGGAGACGAAGCGCGTGCCGCCCGCCGCGACCGGAGGCATGGCATTGACGGCCGCCGCAAGCGTACGGCCGTGGCCGATACCGATCAGGTCATAATCGCCGCGCTCGATCTCCCCCTTCAAGAAGCCCGCTCCGGTGATCCCCAGAGCCTTCAGCGGCAGCGGCGTCGCTTCCGCCAGATCCGGCGCGACGCGGCAGTATTCGAGGCCGTAGCGGTCCGACAATATATCCTCGATTGCGATGCATTCGGACACGTCGGCTTCGACGATGATGTGGACAAGCCCCTCGCGCATGGCCCTGGCGATGAGCCGATGCGCCTTCACGTTGGAAACGCCAAGGCGCTTGGCGACGTGGCCCTGGGTCATCCCGCCGGAAAAGTGCAGCCAGGCGGCACGGGCCGCAAGGTCGGCCTCTTCGGTTTCATCGCGACGACGGGGCGCCTCCTTCAACATGTGGGCTGCCCTCCCAAGCACGCCTGCCGGCGCCGGTGCGAACCGGACGCCAACCCTGACACGCAACTCGAATGATCCGCGCGTGTTTTCCTCAACTGCAAAATTTTTCATCCTGCGCGCCGCCTGTCAAGGCTGACGGATGCCACCCGTGCTTGCGACCGATCGCCTCGATCTCGCCCAAACGGGACCGTTCTTCACATGCGGGTGCAGCCCGAATTGGGCCCAATCAAACCTTGTATTTGGCATCGAGAGCGTCGATCGCGTCGACATTGGCGGCCGAATGGCTGGCCGGGTCGAAATCGGAATCGAGGTATTTGTCGACGATCGCCTTGGCGAGTTCCG
>JBBSUS010000439.1:0-3229 GCA_038234195.1 Hyphomicrobiales bacterium
CAGGACGGTCCGGAAGGACCGGTTACCGCATTGCGGATGCGGTCAATTGTCGATCGCACCTCGAAATGCCGACTGATGCCGGCACGCCGATGCCGTTCGTTCGTTCAAGCGAGGTCGGATGCGCGTGGCGCATCGTCCATCGGCCACAGGAGTTTCAATGACGACCCGCGTCCTTCTCACCGGCATCTCCGGCTTCATCGCCAAGCATGTCGCCCTGCAATTGCTGGAGGCGGGCTATGACGTTCGCGGCACCGTGAGGTCGATGGACAAGGCGGCCGCCGTGGAGGCGACCCTGAAGCGAGCCGGCGCGGATACGTCGCGACTCGAATGCGTCGTTGCCGATCTGACCGCCGATGCTGGCTGGGACGCGGCCGTCGCTGGATGTCGGTATGTGGTCCACACGGCTTCGCCCTTTCCGGTCAAGCAGTCGAAGGACAAGTTCGCCCTGGTTCCCGTCGCACGGGGCGGAACGCTCCGCGTTCTGGAGGCGGCAAAGCGCGCCGGTGTTCGGCGCACGGTGCTCACGTCGTCGGTGGTGGCGGTCTATTACGGCCATGAGGCGCGCGCCGACCCCAATTTTTCCGAAGCCGACTGGTCGAATATCGAGAGTCCGACCATCTCCGACTACGCCGTGTCCAAGACGGAGGCGGAAAGAGCCGCGTGGGACTTCGTCGAATCCACGGACATGGAACTGACGACGATCAATCCGTCCTTCGTCCAGGGTCCGCTGCTCGACGCGGAGTCTGGCACATCGGCGCGGCTCACGAGGATGATGATGACGGGCAGGATGCCTGCTGTTCCGGACATCGCCTTCGGCATCGTCGACGTCCGAGACGTCGCCAGGGCGCACGTGCTGGCGATGACGTGCGATCAGGCTGCCGGACGACGCTTCCTCGTTTCGGCGGGGACGCGAACGATGCGTGAGATCGCGGCGGCGGTCGGCGAGGCCGAGCCATCGGTGAAGAACGCGCTGCCGAAGTTCACGTTGCCCGGTATCGTGGTGCGCCTGGTTGCTATGGTGTCGAGCGAAGCGCGCACCGCATTGCCCGAACTCGGTCGCCGCAAGCAGATCGAAACCGGTCCCGCCCAGGAGGTTCTTGGGCTCAGCTTCCGCTCGCCGGAAGAGGCAATCGGCGCGATGGCGACCAGCCTTCGCAGCGTCGGACTGGTGCCCTGACGCTCTAAGGAAAGGTCCGCGTCAGCACCCACATCTAGCGTTTACCAAATCTCATCCGAAAGTTGGAACTGTGTCTCAAATGCCATGGAATACGCGGCAACCCCATGCGATACGGGCTTGCACCATGGCGGTGGCAAAAAATGTTGAAATCGAGGCAACCTTCGAGGCCCGCGACCATTTTTCTGCAGACTCTAGGGACGTGCGCCACGCAATTGTGGCAAAATTTACGCGGATGAAACAACTTCCATGAATGATGCAGGCACCTTCAACGCAACGGGCAATTTCTCCATGCGCCGCACACTTCTGACTCTCCTCGGTGCGGTCGCAGCTTTTGCGATCCTGACCGCAAGCTACGCGACGGCCGAACTGCCGGACGACGCGCCGACTGCGGTATCGACGTCGACCGTCAATCTCGGCTAACGCATTCGGTTTCGCTCGTATTGAGGCGAGGGAAATGTTCGGCGGGGCCGGGCAACCTCTCGTCGAAAGGCCGGACACCTGTTCAGCCAACCGGATTTGTAAGGGAAGGGGCCTCACAAGGGCCCTTTTTTCGTTTAGTCCCTCGCGTCGAGCCACCCCTTCGACGAAACGACGGTGACGCCATGATCACGAGATTTCTAGCACTTCTGCCGATTGCCGCGCTTGCGGCGGGGCTTGGCGCAGCGCCGAGCGTCGCGGCCGATGGATCGGGCTGGAGCATTCGCGGCGTCATCGACAGTGTGCTCGGTGATCAGGAGTCGTCGAACAGCGCGGTTTCGGCCAAACCCCATGTGGCTGCGAACACCGATGCGTCGTCCTCAGGTCTTTTGGCCCCATTCACCAAGCCGACGGAGCAGGCGACGGACGACGGCAAGACGGTTCCCGCGAACCGCGCCGAAATCGACCTGTCGTTTGCGCCGCTTGTCAAGGAAACCGCGCCGGCTGTCGTCAACGTCTATGCCGCGCGCGCCGTGCCGCAGCGCCGCTCTCCCTTTGCCAACGATCCGTTCTTCAGCCAGTTCTTCGGCCAGCCCCAGGAACAGGGGCGGCCGCGCATGGAGGCCTCGCTCGGCTCCGGCGTCATCGTCGACAAGACAGGTCTCGTCGTCACCAACAATCACGTCGTCGAGAATGCCGACGAGGTGAAGGTGTCGCTCAGCGATGGGCGAGAATTCGACACCAAGGTGCTGCTGAAGGATGCCAAGGTCGATCTTGCGGTGCTGCAAATCCAGTCCGACGAGGCCTTCGCGACCTTGCCCCTGGCGGATTCCGACAAATTGGAAACCGGAGACCTCGTGCTGGCCATCGGAAACCCGTTCGGCATCGGCCAGACCGTGACCAACGGCATCGTCTCGGCCCTCGCACGCAATCACATCGGCGTCGACGATTTCGGCTTCTTCATCCAGACCGACGCGGCGATCAATCCGGGCAATTCGGGAGGCGCGCTGATCGACATGAAGGGGCGACTGGTCGGCGTGAACACGGCGATCTTTTCGCGCTCGGGCGGATCCAACGGAATTGGTTTCGCCATCCCATCCAATCTGGTGGCCAGTTTCGTGCGCTCAGCCAAGGCCGGTGGTCCGTTCGAGCGGCCCTATGTCGGCGCAAGCTTTGCCTCTGTTTCACCGGATATCGCCGACGCGCTGGGCCTCGAACGGCCGACCGGTGCGCTCGTTCAAGGCCTGACGGAGGGAGGCCCCTCCGACGAGGCCGGGCTCAAGGTCGGCGACGTGATCCTTTCGATGAACGACTTTTCCATCGACAACCCCGATGCGCTCGGCTTTCGGCTCGCCACCGCAGGGGTCGGCCAGACGGCCACGCTGAACGTGCTCCACGATGGCAGCAGGAAGACTCTGACCTTGGCGCTCAAGTCCGCGCCGGAGGTCCCGCGGCGCGACGAGCGCACGCTCTCCGGCGAAAATCCGCTCTCCGGCGTTACCGTTCTCAATCTGTCGCCGAAGGTTGACGAGGAGATGGGCCTTTCGACCGACAAGACCGGCGTCGTCATTTCGAAGATTGCCCGTGGCACCTTTGCCCAGCGCTTTGGCCTGCGTCCCAACGACATCCTCGTAG
>JBBSUS010000440.1:0-3224 GCA_038234195.1 Hyphomicrobiales bacterium
GCCGCCGATCGCCAGCACACCGAGCGCGGCAGCAGCAATCAGCATGGGCACTCTGGTGTTGGGTTTCTGCCGCGGGATCATCGTCCGCCTTCAAATGAACTGTTGGAGATCTTGGTTTTGAGATCGGCCCTTCGAAACCAGAAGGCTTTGCCGCAACGGATCGGCTGTTGGCCTTTGACGACGAGAAGCTGTTCGTCGCCTCTGAGCGCCATGACCTCCTCGGGCTTGATCAGCCGGCGCGAGACCTCGCTGGTGCTCGATCCAGACGTGCGGTTGCCACTGCCGTAAAGCTCGTCTTTGCGATGCGAGGCGCCGGCGCTGGTATTGCGGCCAGAGGCGATGGCGGTAAAATCACCGCAGGTCCTGGAGATGTAATCGGCGGTTTCGGGATCGCCGATTGAAGAGAACGCCTTGATCGCGGCGACATCGAACCATTGCTTGACGCCGGCGCGGCCGTAGAGTTCGAGCTGGCCGATCGTCTGGAACATCAGCATCAAATTGATCTTGAAGCCGCGCCCGGCATCACGGGCTTCCTCGAGCATCTTCATGTAGCCAAGGCGCGCTGCCTCATCGATCAGGAACAGGGTGCGCCCCGGAACCTTTCCCTTGGCGTTGTAGAGCTCATTCAGAAGCGATCCGAGGACGATGCGGGCGAGTTCCGGCGTGTCGATCAGGGTTCCGAGATCGATGCACAGGAACACGTCGAGATTGCCGGTGCGCAGTTCCCTTGTCCGAAACACTTCCGAGGTGAGGCCACACACGACATCGGCAAAACTTGGCACCGAGAGCCAGCGCGTGGCCGTGCCCGCCTGACCATAAAAGCCATCGAACTGTTTGGCCGTGATGTCTTTCAGATTGCCGGCGATTTCGGCAGGAAAGCCAAACCCGTAATCCGCCCCCTTGGCATAGACGCCGTTGAGATGTTCGACAACATCGTCGCGCGGGTTGGTGAGAAGCCGGCGCACCGTGCGCAGATTTTTCTCATGCGGCAAAAGCTCAGTGTTGAACACGACGTCGGCGATCACCACCGCGACGAGCGACGCCGCCGATGCCCGAAAATATTCGTTCGACGACGACTCTTCGGCCTTTTCTCCCATCAGCCAGGTCACGACGCGCATGACGTCCATGATGGCCTTGTCGGACGACGGATCGATCCAGTCGAGGGCGTTGAAACTTGAACTCGATCGATCGCCCGGCCGGATCGTCACGACACGCCGACCCCAGGATTCGCGTAAGCGCCCGACCCGGTCATGGACTTCGCCTTTGACATCGAGAACGACGAGGCCGCTTTGCCAGGACGCGGCGGTCGGGATTACGAGGCTCGCCGTCTTGCCGCCGCCCGATCCCATGACGGCAAGGACATGGCCGGAGTCCATCAGGCCCTCGGTGCTTAAAAGCGCGTGGGTTCCGCCTTCGCCCCAGGTGCCAGCATTGTTCGGGTCGAAAACCGTGTCAGCGACTTTCGTGTGATCGACGCGGTAGGCCTCCCCGAGGATGATGTCGCCTTTGCCAAGCAGCGATTTCGCCCGGTCCATCGCCATCCAGTTGGCGTTCCCATGGACCCCGGAAGTCGAACGGGACACGCCATTCGGCCGCAGCAGGGGTCTGCCATCGGCGAGCCGATTTGAGACGACGATCGCGACCGCGGCAACGAGCGCGGCGACGACCGGACCCCGATCGAAGGCCAGCGCCACATCCCAGAACCGGTGACTGCCGAAGTAGGGGGCCAGACGGGCGTATTCGAAAACCAGCGACCAGGCGATCGAAGCAACGAGCGTCAGCATTGCAACTTTCAGCATGGGCTTGCCGGTGATCTGCACGAGGCACAGTACCAGGACGAGCCCGAGCAGAAGCACAGGACCGAGCGCGCGACCGAAACCCGGTGCGGTCTGCCAGAATGCCGCGAGTGCCGAATTGTGAGAGGCGGCGATAACCCATGCCTGATCGCCCATCCAGCGCGCGATGAAGAAGGCATAGATCGGCCAGCAAATCACCAGCAGCCGCAACAGTCCTTTGAGCAGCGCGATCCTCACGCCGCACCCCTGAAGACAGCTTTTCCTCTTTCGGCCCATTCCCGCCGAAGAGCTTCACTGTTGGTGCCGTCAAGCCGTTCGCGCGCGTCCAGGAGCATTCCCAACAGGACGTCCGCGGGTTCGGTGACGAGCCCAGCCTTGCGCACGAGACCCCCGAGCGCAATCTTCTCGCGTGTATCGCGTTTGCGCTCTTGTTCAGAGAGCCGGCTGACCGATCGTTCCATCGTTCGAACCCTTTGATGCAGGCGGTGAAGCCGGCTCGGCGCGAAATCGGGCCGCCAGCTCTTTGAACGCCTCTGTCAGTTCGTCATCGGATGCATCGACCTCGACAAGGCCGGCGCGCAGCGCCAAGCGAGCAATCCGGGTGGCTTCGGTTTCCTGGAGCTTTTCGATCTCGGCTTTGACCCGGTCGAGCTGCTGGCGCTTCTCGAGAAGACGGTCTTTGGCGGAACGGCGTGCAGCCATAGGGCAAAGTCCCTTTGAAGTAGCCTTTCGGCTTCAGACACAACGGAAAGTAGCGAAATACACATCCGTTCGCAAGGGTGCTCCCGTCCGTTCGAAATGCAATGAGAATGGCGCACTTAGGAAAATGCTTCGCATTTTCGTTTAGCGGCTGCTACCAAGGTGTGCATGTTCGTCCGTGAGCTCCATGCGTCGACAACGCCTTACGGCCGCGCCAGCGGCGCAAACGCTGTGGCGAAAGCGGCCTACCGGGCGGGTGAACGACTGCATGACGACCGAGAGGGCGTCACCCACGATTACAGCCGCAAGCCCGGTGTCGTTCATGCGGAGCTGATCGTTCCCGAAGACGCGCGCGAATGGGCAATCAGCCGCGAGATCGTCTGGAACGAAGCCGAGCAGGCCAGTGATCGCAAAAACGCGTTGGTTGCGCGGGAATGGCGTGTCGGCCTTCCGCATGAGCTTGACGCCAATGAACGCCGAGAGCTGGCGATGGAGACGGGGCGATATCTTTCCGCGCGCTATGGTGTAATTGCCGATGTCGCCATTCATGAGCCGGACAAGGACGGCGACCAGCGCAACCATCATGCCCACATCCTTATCACGCCACGGCGCGCGACAGCGGACGGGCTTGGCGAGCGCGCAAGCCTTGAATGGTCGGAGCGCGAGCGGCAGGCCGCTGGTTGGCCGAGGCGCGCTGATGAGGTGAAAGAGGTTCGCGAAGCGATCGCC
>JBBSUS010000441.1:0-3211 GCA_038234195.1 Hyphomicrobiales bacterium
AAGCGCCGTGTGCGCACCATCGTCGACGGGCAGTTCTCGATGCCCTTTACCGCCGCCATCGCCCTCGACCAGGGCTCGTTCGGCTGGGACGACTACAAGCGCATCGGCGACCCGAGCCTCGACGCACTGTGCGACAGGATCGACGTTCGGCGCGACGAAAGCCTGGAAGGCCTCGCCCACCCCTTCGGCGCAACGCTGCGCATCGAGGCGAAGGACGGCCGGGTCTTCGAACGGCGCATCCCCGATCCCTCGGGAGAGCCCGCGACCTTCCCCGAGACTTCGGCGGTTCGGGCCAAGTTCATCGACCTAGCCGAGCCGGCGCTCGGCGCCAACGCCTCCGATCTCGCCGATGCGCTCGAAACCCTCGACAGGCTGCCGTCGCTCGACCGGCTTTTTGTCTCACGCAAGTGTTCCGGAATGGCGCTGGGTAATCCCCCCGGCAGGTGGAAGGCGGCATGAGCGCGCTCCAACTCGAAACGACATGGATTTCGGAAAGCGATTTCGTCGCGTCGATCGCCGACGCGCTGCAGTTCATCGCGGTCTACCATCCGGCCGACTACGTCGAGAACCTCGCCCGCGCGTATGAGCGTGAAGAGAGCCCGGCAGCGAGGAATGCCATGGCGCAGATCCTCGTCAATTCGCGCATGGCAGCGCTCGGCGGGCGACCGATGTGCCAGGACACCGGCACAGTCAACGTCTTCGTCGAGATCGGCATGGGCGCCCGCATCGCCTCGCGCCGGCGCGTAAGCGACCTCGTCGACGAGGCGGTCGCCATCGCCTACACCGACGAAACCAACCCGCTGCGCGCCTCGATCGTCGACGACCCGCTGTTTGAGCGAAAGAACACCCGCACCAACGCCCCGGCCGTCACGCATATCGAGTTGGTGGAAGGCGACGCGGTCACGGTGAAGATCGCCGCCAAGGGCGGCGGCTCGGAAAACAAGGCGCGCTTTTCCGCGCTCAACCCCGGCGCCTCTGTCACCGACTGGGTGCTGGAAACCGTCGAGGGTCTCGGCGCGGGCTGGTGCCCGCCCGGCCTCCTCGGCATCGGTGTCGGCGGCACAGCTGAAAAGGCGATGATCCTCGCCAAGAAATCGCTGATGAACCCGATCGACATGGGCGAGCTTCTGGCGCGCGGGCCGGCCTCGAAGCTGGAAGAGATGCGCATCGACATCTACGAAAGGGTCAATGCGCTCGGCATCGGCGCGCAGGGGCTCGGCGGCCTGACGACGGTGCTCGACGTGAAGATCGCGACGCACCCGGTGCATGCTGCCTCCAAGCCCGTCGGCCTCATCCCGCAGTGCGCCGCCGACCGGCATGTCGAGTTTATCCTCGATGGGTCCGGCCCGGCGGTCTTTACCCCGCCGTCGATCGATCGGTGGCCGCAGATCGCGCTCGGCACGGACAGCGCCGACATCCGCCGGGTCGATCTCGATCGATTGACCCGCGAAGAGGTCGCATGCTGGCGCGCGGGCGAAACGCTGCTCCTTTCGGGCAAACTCCTTACCGGCCGCGACGCCGCCCACAAGCGGATGGTGGAAATGCTCGATCGCGGCGAGCCCCTGCCGGTCGATCTGAAGGATCGCGCCATCTATTATGTCGGTCCTGTCGACGCGGTCCGAGATGAGGTGGTGGGGCCGGCCGGCCCGACGACCTCGACCCGCATGGATCCCTATACGGACCAGATCCTCGCAGCGACCGGACTTCTCGTGATGATCGGCAAGGCCGAGAGAGGGCCGGCTGCGATCGCGTCGATCGCCCGCCACGGCGCGGCCTATCTCATCGCCGTCGGCGGTGCGGCCTATCTGGTATCGAAGGCGATCAGGGCCTCGCGCATTCTGGCCTTCGCCGACCTCGGCATGGAGGCGATCCGCGAGTTCACCGTGGAGGACATGCCGGTCACAATTGCCGTCGATACGACCGGCACCTCGATCCACACCACAGGGCCGCAAGGCTGGAAGCGCCCTGCGATCGGCATCCCCGGCCACCCCGCTTCGGCCTGACCGGCACCACGCTGTCAGCCATCCAGACTCAAGGACGCCCATCCATGGACACGCTCGCCCCCGACGCCGACGCCGCCCCGCTGCCAGGCCACGACCATTCCGACATCCGCGAAGAGGTCAAGAAACTCTGCGCCGACTTTCCCGGCGAATACTGGCGCAAGCTCGACCGCGAGATGGCCTATCCGACACAATTCGTCGAGGCGCTGACGAAGGCCGGCTATCTTGCCGCGCTGATCCCGGAGGAGTACGGCGGCTCCGGCCTGCCGCTCACCGCCGCCTGCGCCATCATGGAGGAGATCCAGCGGGCCGGCTGCAACGGCGCCGCCTGCCATGCGCAAATGTACATCATGGGCGCGCTGTTGCGGCACGGCTCGGACGAGCAGAAGCAGGCGTATCTTCCCAAGATCGCCACCGGCGAACTGCGCCTGCAGGCCTTCGGCGTGACCGAACCGGGCAGCGGCACCGACACGACGTCGCTGAAGACCACGGCGAAGAGGAACGGCGACCATTACGTCGTCAACGGCCAGAAGATCTGGACGAGCCGCGCCGAGCACTCCGACCTGATGCTGCTGCTTGCCCGCACCACACCGAAGGACGAGGTCCAGAAGAAATCGCGCGGCCTGTCGATCTTTCTCCTCGACATGAACGAGGCGAAGGCGAACGGCATGACCATCAAGCCGATCCGCACGATGATGAACCATTCGACGACGGAGATCTTCTTCGACGACGTGAAGGTGCCTGCCGAAAACCTCATCGGCGAAGAAGGCGAGGGCTTCAAATACATCCTCTCCGGCATGAACGCCGAGCGCATCCTGATCGCCTCGGAATGCATCGGCGACGCGAAATGGTTCATCGACAAGGCGACCGCCTATGCCAACGAGCGCGAGGTGTTCGGCGCGCCCATCGGCAAGAACCAGGGCATCCAGTTTCCCATCGCCAAGGCCTATGCCCACATGCGCGCCGCCGAACTCATGGTGCACCAGGCGGCCAGCCTCTTCGAAAGCGGCGTCAACTGCGGCGCCGAGGCCAACATGGCCAAGATGCTCGCAGCCGACGCCTCCTGGGAGGCGGGCGAGGCCTGCGTCCAGACCCATGGCGGCTTCGGCTTTGCCGAGGAATACGACGTGGAGCGCAAGTTCCGCGAGGCGCGGCTGTATACCGTCGCGCCGATCAGCACGAACCTGATCCTCAGCTATCTGGCGGAACAC
>JBBSUS010000442.1:0-3201 GCA_038234195.1 Hyphomicrobiales bacterium
CCTCGGTGTAGCCCCTGTCGAAGCTCTTCATCAGCGCCTCGCGGCACTGGGCGTAGCCTGGCACGAGGGCAAGTTCACGTGTGATGTCGACGTCGGCGAATGCGCCCTGAATCCGCTCGTCGAGGCTCGGCTGGCTGTCGTCGCGCCAGCCGGACAGGTCGACGAAGCGGGCGTTGACGCCGTTGCGCTTCAACAACAGCGTCGTCGTATGCGCCGAATGGGCTTCACCCAAAGAGGACAACATCTCGCGAACGGTCAAAAGATGCTCTTCGAGCCGGAACTGACCGAAGGAGCACAGGCGCGACAGGTCGATGAGACAGGAGCGCACGCCCTCGATCCGCTCGCGGACGAAATCGTCGGCGACCGTGCGATCGGAGTTGTCGGCGAGGATGTCGGCATTGATCGCGATCATGTCGCGCCCGACGGCGGTGAGCGCATCACCCCAGGCCCACTCGGAGCCCTCGCTGGCGAAAAGCGCGTAGACACCGGCCTTCGAGGTCTTCTTGTGCTCGAGCAGCTTGTCGGTCACGCCACTGTAGGCGGAAACGACGAAGATGCGATTGTAGAGGTCGGCGCCCTCGCGCCCGGCGATCAGGACGTTGGAGAGCAACTCCTCGTGCTTCGACATCGAGGTGCCGCCGATCTTTTCGACTGTATGGCCGGTCATGGGGTCCGCTTCACGCAATTTCTCTTCAGGTCGAATATCGAGGGGCGCCCGATCGGATCGACGCGCCCTTCGAGGGGCAGCCTTATTCGGCGGCGATCTTCGTGGCGTCCGACTTTCCGACGACCGTGGCGAAGGCGTTTTCCAGGATGTCGAGACCGGCCGCGAAGGTGTCGTCCTCGATGGTCAGAGGAGCTAGCACCTTGACGATCTCGTCCTTTGAGCCCGACGTCTCGATGATCAGGCCGTTCCTGAAGCATTCGGCGCAGATCGCCGATGCGGTCTCACCCGAATCGGTGTCGATGCCGGCCATCATGCCGCGCCCCTTGGTGCGGAACGGGGAGCCATAGCTGCTGGCGATCGCCGAGAGGCGCTCGGCCAGCATCTTGGTGCGGCGGCGCACATCGGTGATGAAGGCATCGTCCGACCAGAACTTGTCGAGCGTGGCCTTGCCCGTGACGAAGGCGTGGTTGTTGCCGCGGAAGGTGCCGTTGTGCTCGGCCGGGGTGAAGATGTCATGCTCCGGCTTCACCAGCACCATGGCGAAGGGCAGACCGTAGCCCGACAGCGACTTCGCCATCGTCACCATATCGGGCTTGATGCCGGCGAACTCGAAGGAGAAGAAGTCGCCGGAGCGGCCGCAACCGGCCTGGATGTCGTCGATGATGAGCAGCGCACCGTGTTTGCGGGCGATCTGCGCGATCTCCTTCAGCCAATCGGCAGAGACGGCGTTGAGCCCACCCTCGCCCTGGATCGCCTCGATCAGGAACGCCGCCGGGGCTTCGACGCCGCTGGAGGTGTCGGACAGCATGTCGTCGATGATCCGGGCAGTATCGACGCCGTCGCCGTGGAAGCCGTCATAGGGCATGCGGGTGACGCCGGTCAGCGGAATGCCGGAGCCATGGCGGTGATGGCCGTTGCCGGTGGCCGCCAAGGCACCCAGCGTCATGCCGTGATACCCGTTGGTGAAGGCGACGACATTGTTGCGGCCGGTCTTCTTGCGGGCGAGTTTCAGCGCTGCCTCGACGGCGTTGGTGCCGGTCGGACCGACGAACATCATGCGGTAGTCGAGATCGCGAGGCTTCAGAATCTTCTCGTCGAAGGCGAGCAGGAACTGCTCCTTGGCCGCAGTGTGCATGTCGAGACCATGGGTAACACCGTCGTCCATGATGTAGTCGACGAGTGCAGCGCGCAGATCGTGATCGTTGTGGCCGTAGTTGAGGACGGCGCAGCCGGCCAGGAAGTCGATATATTCGCGGCCGTCGACGTCGGTCATCGTGGCATTGTGGGCCGACTTGAAGACCGTCGTGAAGCTGCGGCAATAGCTGCGCACCTGCGATTCGAGACGCTCGAAGGTGTCGGTTCCGACGGTGGCGGCGATGTTATGGACGTTGGACATTGTAATTCCTTTTGATGTGAGAGGCGCGCGACGGGGACCCATGGGGTCGAGGTACGACCCAGGATCGGACCCATCGCGCGTCGGTCTCTTCTCGATGACCGGAAGGGTTCCGGGCAAAATCGTATCGGTCGATTGCTCCAGCGAAGCAGGCAGACTTCAGGCGGCTTCGACCTCGGGCCGCTCGGCTCGGACTGCCGACGTCGCGCCGGTGCCTGCCGATGCCGGCTTGCTGCCGAGGTCGAGGGGTCCGATGGTCAGCATGTGCTCGCTGTCGTGGTCGTTGCCGAAATGACGCTCCCCGCACAGCCAGACCTTGTCGGTCACGGTCGCGTCGAACTCGTCGGCAAAGCCCTCGAACATCTTCCAGGAGGACGCGTTGTCGGGCGTTATGGTCGTCTTGACCTGCTCGACGCCGACGCAGCCGTCGCTTTCGAGGAGCGTCGAAAGCAGCCGTCGCGCAAGGCGCTTGCCGCGCGCGGCTTCCGCCACTGCGACCTGCCAGACGAACAGCGTCGACAGTTCCTCGGGCGGACGATAGCCGGAGACCCAGCCGATGATCACGCCGTCGAGTTCGGCGAGCATGCACGTGCTGGAGAAATGCGTGCACTGAAGGAAGTTGGTGTAGAGCGAATTGGTATCCAGTTTGCCGGAGGCTTCGACCAGATCATGGACGGCCTGCCCATCCTCACGCACGGGGTGGCGGAAGACGATGTCATCGGAAACGGTAGGGGCGGCGGGGTCGTTGGACTGGTGATCGCGCTCAAGCACGGTCGGCCTCTTCGTCTGTTGCGTTGCGACATAAGTTTCAATTATCGAAGCATTCGTCAACCCGTCTTAGCACGACACCGCGTTCACCCGCCGCATATTTGTGCGAAGATCGCCTGCTAAATCAGCGTTTCGCTGATATTTTCGACTTTAGATGTATATTTTCTGGCGATGGGGGTTGAAACGTGCCGTGAGAACCATTCGGCCAGATTCTTCGTTGGTCGAAGGACCTTTTTGGTCGGCTGACCGTTGATGCTTGCGATATATCGACGGTCGAAGTTTCGAGCGTTTTCGCTTTTTTGGCTGAGCGTCGCGTACGGGAGTCGCGTTCTACGGCGAACGCATCGGGCCGCGGCGGGATTGAGTGTCTGTC
>JBBSUS010000443.1:0-3194 GCA_038234195.1 Hyphomicrobiales bacterium
CAAACCGCTCACACGCTTCGTTGCGCGGCGTACAATCCGTGCGCTTGATGCGTTTCAGGGCCTATGCCATACCCGCGCCGAACCCTTTCACGGCAGCGATACGACAATAGGATAGGCGCATGGTCCAGCCCAACGGCCTGATGAGCGGAAAACGTGGCCTGATCATGGGGCTGGCCAACAATCGCTCGATCGCCTGGGGCATCGCCAAGGCGCTGGCCGACCAAGGCGCGGAACTTGCCTTCACCTATCAGGGCGATGCGCTGAAGAAGCGTGTCGAACCGCTCGCGGCAGAGGTGGGTGGCTTTCTCGCCGGCCATTGCGATGTCGGCGATGCGGCCACGATCGACGCCTGCTTCCAGACGCTCGAAGACAAATGGGGCAAGCTCGACTTCGTCGTCCACGCCATCGGATTTTCCGACAAGGGCGAGCTGACCGGTCGCTATGTCGACACGACCGAGGGCAATTTCTCCAGGACCATGCTGATCTCGGTCTATTCGCTCACGGCCATCGCCCAGCGCGCCGAAAAGCTGATGACCGAGGGCGGCTCGATCCTCACCATGACCTATTACGGCGCCGAAAAGGTGATGCCGCACTACAATGTGATGGGCGTCGCCAAGGCTGCGCTCGAAGCCTCCGTTCGCTATCTCGCGGTCGACCTCGGCAAGCAGCAGATTCGCGTCAACGCCATCTCCGCCGGCCCGATCAAGACGCTCGCCGCATCCGGCATCGGCGACTTTCGCTATATTCTCAAGTGGAACGAGTACAATTCGCCGTTGCGGCGCACGACGACCATCGAAGAGGTCGGCGACAGCGCCGTCTATTTCCTCTCTCACATGTCGCGCGGCGTCACCGGCGAAATCCACCATGTGGATTCGGGCTACCACACGATCGGCATGAAGGCCGTCGACGCGCCGGACATTTCGGTCGTCAAGGATCTTCCGTGATCGCGGCGGCCACCGTGTCCATCCGATGAGCCTGCCCCTCCTCTATCTCTGCCGTCACGGGCAGACCGAGTGGAATGCCGAAGGCCGGCTGCAGGGGCAGGAGGACATCCCGCTCAACGCACTCGGCCGCGTCCAGGCCAAGCGCAATGGCCGCTATCTGCGCAATGTCCTCGGCGCCGAGGCCGGAGGGTTCCGATTCGTCTCCAGCCCGATGAGTCGGGCCCGCGAAACCATGGCGATCATCCGCCGCGAGATGACGCTCGATCCCGACGCGTTCGAAATCGACCCGAGGCTGATCGAGCTGAATTTCGGCGCCTGGCAAGGTTTCACCCTCACCGAGATCAAGGCGCGCGCGCCTGAAAAGGTCAGGGAACGCAAGGCCGACAAGTGGAATTTCGTGCCGCCTGGCGCTGCGGCCGAATCCTACGCGATGCTGGCCCAGCGGGTGCGCCCGGTGTTCGACGAACTCGACCGAGCGACGGTGGTCACCGCCCATGGCGGCGTCACTCGCAGCGTCCTGCACCTCTATGCCCATGCCAGCGAGCACGACGCGTCGCATTGCGGGATCAGGCAGGATCGGGTGCTGCACAATCGCGATGGCGAACTGGACTGGGGCTGAAGGTTGCGTCTCGGACAAGACGTCGTGCGTCTTGTATGCCCTCCCCGCGTGACGCGCCGCAACCTTGCAGCCGCGCCTATGCCGGTTGCAGCAGCGCCTGCATCTGCCGCAGCGCCGCGGCGGGATTGCCGTCGACCGTGACCGAGATTTCCCTCAGGTCGCGATTGATCCGCATATGGCTCGGTTTGTCACTCATTCCGACATAGGCCATCGACCACTCGGGAAACAGTCGTTTTTCGGCCCTCACCATCTCGATGACCCGCAGGTTGCCGTGACGTAGATCGCTGCAGATGGCCTCGAACGTCACTTCGACGTCTTGCGAGGCCCCTTCCAGAACCTGAATGAACGTGCCCTGCACGACGAGCAGGATACCGCCCAGGCCGCGCTTACTGTTGTTTTCGACTGCGGTTGCGACGATGGCGTCGATCTCGGCCGAAATTTCGTCCGTCGTTCCGGTGAATCGTGCTTCGCTTGTATAAAGGAGGCGGTACAGTTCGCTCGTATCGGACATCATCAGGCCGCTGTCTTCTCGGATCGCGCGGCACGGAAGAGGATCATCAGGTCGGCGACGGGGACCGGCTTGCTGATCAGGTAGCCTTGGAGTTGATCGCAGCCTTCCGAGCGCGAAAACAATTTCTGCGCATCGTTTTCGATGCCTTCCGCAGTGATCTTCATCCCGAGGCTCGCGCCCAGCTTGGTGATGGCCTGGACGATCGACATGCTGTCGGGATCATGGGGAACGCGGTCGATGAACGACCGGTCGATCTTGATCCTGTCGATCGGGAACCGGTGGAGGTAGCTCAGCGACGAGTATCCCGTACCGAAGTCGTCGAGCGAGATGGCGACGCCGAGCGCACGGATTTCGTTGAGGACGATGAGCGCCTGAACATCGTTGCCGATGATTGCGGTTTCGGTGATCTCGAGTTCCAGCCGCGACGGCGACAGTCCGGTCTCGGTCAGGATGTTCTTGACGATCCGGGGGAGTCGCCGATCCATCATCTGCACCGGAGACAGATTGACCGCGACGGACATCTCGGCGGGCCAGGCAACGGCATCGGCGCAGGCTTTCTGCAGGACCCAGTTGCCGATAGCGTTGATCAGGCCGAGTTCCTCGGCCAGCGGAATGAAGACCGCCGGAGCCAGGATGCCCTTTTCGGGATGGTTCCAGCGGATCAGCGCTTCCGCTCCGGTGTAGGCGCCGGACGCCGCGTCGATCTGCGCCTGGTAGTAGACCTCGAATTCCTCGCGATTCACGGCCTTGCGCAGATCGCGCTCGAGCGAACGGCGCAGCAGGATCTCGGACGACATGGCCGGCTCGTAGACCTGATACCGCGAGCGCCCTTTGTCCTTGGCGGCGTAAAGGGCGATGTCGGCGTTTTGTGAGACCTCGTCCGGCGTGACACCGTGGCGCGGCGCCATCGCCACCCCGAGGCTGGCACCGAGATCGACGACATGACCGTCGACGACGAACGGGCGAGACAGCACATCGACGATGCGCTCGCAAAGGCGCTCGAGCGCGACGGTTTCGTTCGTCGATCGTGGCGCCAAGATCGCGAATTCGTCACCCCCGAGCCGCGCCAGAAGGTCGCCCGATCGGATCGCTTTCTTCAGCCGCAGGCCGACACGGACCA
>JBBSUS010000444.1:0-3194 GCA_038234195.1 Hyphomicrobiales bacterium
CACCTTCCGGTTGTTGACCCGGATCACGTACTGGCCGCGCGGGATGCCGAGGGCTTCCATCGTGTCGGCCATCATCATCGCCATCTCGGCGTCGGCCGAGACGTTGGGCGCGCCGACGATGTCGGCGTCGAACTGCATGAACTGGCGGAAGCGGCCGGGGCCGGGCTTCTCGTTGCGGAAGACGTAGCCGGCGCGGTAGCTGCGATAGGGTTTCGGCAGGCTCTCGTAATTCTCCGCCACGTGACGGGCGAGCGGCGCCGTCAGATCGTAGCGGAGCGACATCCACTGCTCGTCGTCATCCTCGATGGAGAAGACGCCCTCGTTGGGGCGGTCGCCGTCGGGAAGGAACTTGCCCAGCGCATCGGTGTATTCGAAGACCGGCGTTTCGACCGGCTCGAAGCCATAGCGCTCGTAGACGCCGCGGATCTTGGCCAGCATCGCGTCCTGCGCGCGCAGATCGTCAGCGCTGCGATCGACGAAGCCGCGCGGCACGCGGGCGGTCACGCGTTTGGGCTTGTGCGGCTTGTTGGAAGCCATGATGGTCATCGTCCCGTCGGTCGAAGGAATGGCCGTTTCGCGGCGGTCTCGTCGGCGCGAAAACCGGGAGACGCGCATGCGCGGCCTTTGTCGCGGCGTCCTACACGAGCGCGGCGGGAGCGACAAGTTTGGGCGCGGTGTGGGAGCCTTTGCGATGGCGCGGTCATCACTGGGCCGTGAGGGTGCCGGCCAGGCACGCGCTCTACGCCTCGTCATCCTCGCGCGCAGCGCGGGGATCCATGCCGCGACAGGTTCGGCTGGGCAATTCGCTGGAGGGCGTGCACCCATCCGGCAACGGAACGGCGGTGACGATGTCTCGGCATGGGTCCCCGGCCTGCGGTCGAGGATGACGAAGTGGAGAGGACAGCGCGTTCGCGGCAGCCGTTGTGTCTGCGGTCGAGGATGACGAGGCGGAGGGGGTGGCGCCGAACCGTGACAAGACCGAGCCACGCGGCTTGCGGGACGGTGTCCCGCCCCTGCCCGCCGCCGCGCGTGCGGAAGCGCCCGGTGCAGTTGGTGGCAGCCGGTGCGGGGACCTCGTCGATCTGTTTTCTCCTGCGCGTTCGTCCTTCGCCTCCATTCGCTCAATTCCTGTCTTGCTTCGATCGCCCCCCGCAAAGGGAGGGCGGAACGCCGAAGGCCGACCCTTCGATTGGATGTAAAGACGGTCCGCCTTCGGCGTTCCGCGCGGGATTTGGCGACCTCGCTACATCGGAGCCCTTGCGGGACCCGATGGCATCCGACGCTTCGCATCCTCGGCCCGATCTGCCATCCCCCTCTCACGGGGACGGCTTGGGCTGTCTTCGAACGCTCAAGCGGACCGATCCGCAGACGCCCCGTAGTAGGCGACGGGTCGGCGGTGCCGCGAGGTCGTCCGGGACGCGAGCCCTCCGGAAGGGACCACGCCGCAGACGCCGCCCGCCGAGGCCATCTCCTTTCGGATCTGGCCCATGGCCCCGAACGATCCCGGCGATCGCCCGTCCCGTCTGGTGGGCCGGCGGTGACAGGATCATGCAGGGCATTGGCGAGGGTGTGGATTTCTTTTTGTCGCGCGGCGGGCGGGATGCGCTGAAATGGCAGAGTTTCGCGCCGCCGGCAGCACGAATGGGCGTCGATGATTTCCCGCACGCGATTGACGCCGATATGGGAGATGTTCGTGATCGCTCTCGATCACTGTATGGGGATCGCCCCGTTCGTGCCGACGACAAACGGTGCTTTCCTCAGGACGATGTTTCCAGGCCGAAAGGCGACGCGTCATTTCTTCGGAGCGAAAAGATGAAGCAACTCGAACCGCAGCCGATCCTGAGCGAGGACGAACTCGAGGAATACGAACTCAGCGAAAACGCCGAACGGTAGAGGTCGACAATATCGAGGAGCGGCGAGGAAATTCGCCAGGCGGCGCTTGCGCACCTCAACCCCAAGCGCAAGCGGATTTCGATCTCGATCCCCGAGCTCGACCTGTCGCGGCTGAAGACCTGGGCGGCCGAACAGGGCATGCCCTACCAGACGCTGATCAACTCGATCCTGCACCAGTATGTTGCGCGGTAAGGCGCGCGCATCTGCAGCGGAACGACGACGTCAGATCGGGCGCAGGAATGCCGCGCGGTCGGCCTCGCAGGCCGCGCGGATGCAGCAGCCTTCGACGTGGTCGTTGACGAAGCCCATGGACTGCAGGAAGGCGTAGACGGTCGTCGGGCCGACGAAGCTGAAGCCGGCTGCCTTCAGGGCCTTCGACAGGCGGGTCGAGGCGGGCGTGATGGGGTTTTCCCGGATATAGGCGGCGGTCACCGTTTCGGGGCGCTCGGTCGGCGGTGGCTCGTGGGCCCAGAGGAAGGCGGCGAGCGAGCCGTGTTTCGCCTGAATGGCCCCGGTGGCTTTGGCGTTGTCGATCGCCGAGACGATCTTGCCGCGATGGCGGATGATGCGCGGGTCGGTGACAAGGCGCTCGACGTCTTCGTCGGTCATCGCCGCGACCCTGTCGATGGCAAAACCCTGGAAGAGCTCGCGAAACGCTTCGCGTTTTCTCAGGATGGTGATCCAGGAAAGGCCGGCCTGGAAGCCTTCGAGGCACAGCTTTTCGAAGAGGCGATCGTCATCGCCGCTCGGACGGCCCCATTCCTCGTCGTGATAGGCACGGTAGACCGGGTCGCCGCCATGCCAGCGGCAGCGCAACAGGCCGTCCTCGCCGCGCATCAGGCCGTCGGGCGCGTCGAGACGCGCCAGAACGCCGGGATCGGCATCGGCATCGGCGGTGGCTGCGGGTCCGGATCGCTTCGCATCGCTCATCAATGCGTCATCGCAAGCGGACGGCGCGATGACAAGCCCGCTGCCGGCTCAACGCCGTCTTCGCCGTCGGCACGCCAAGGAGCGATCGAGCGCCGCCGCCTGCGATCGGGCCTTGCGACAATGCGGGACGGAGGAGCGCTCAACACAATCTTCACCATCCTTCCAAACCATCCGTTAACCCTATGAAATCCTTTCCGGCCCGGATGGTTTAAAATTTACGCTTCGCTTGGTTTTTGCGCCGATCCTTCTCCTCGAGCGGCTCTGAAGGGCCGATTGATCGTCGAGGAGTTTTCAACCGTGCGAAGCCTCATCCACCTGACCGGCCTGGCGCTGTTGGCGCTGGCCACGAGCCTCGGCGCCGCCAGTGCGCA
>JBBSUS010000445.1:0-3177 GCA_038234195.1 Hyphomicrobiales bacterium
GAGGCGAGCACGATCGACAGGAATGCCGATGAGCCGTGCCGAGCGCTCGTTGAAACCGAATGCATAGATCCAGCGGCCCCAGGCGGTAAAGCGCAGCAGCAGCGCGGCGACGATGAAAAGCGGCAACGCCATCGTCAGGAATGGAAGGGGAACGCCAAGGAGCGTCCCGCGCCCCCATGGCAGCAGAAACTTGGGCGCACCGGAGATCGCCGAACCGCCGGTGATCGCCAAAGCCGCTCCGGAAAAGACGTAGAAGGTGCCGAGCGTCGCGATCAGTGGCAACAGCCGCAACCGCGTCACGAGCAGGCCGTTGAAGAGACCGAGCAACGTGCCGAACACCAGGCAGGCGATCGGGACCAGAGCGGGTGGCAGCCCGGCGTTCGCCAGCAGCATCGCCAGGATCGCCGTCAGGGAAACGATCCCGCCGACCGATAGGTCGATTCCGGCGCCACCGCCGATGATCACCATCGCCTGGCCAAGCGAGACAAGGGCGAGGAGCGTCGAGAACTGCAGCACCGTCGTCACGGTCGAAAGCGCCATCGCACTGGGCTGCAGCATGGCGAGACCCGCCACGATGACGATCCAGAGTCCGGCGAGGATCGGTAGAGTCAGGGAGGCGCGATCGTTCATGAGCTTGCCCCGCGGCGGATCGGAAGGCGGAAATGCCGCGTCGCGGCAGCGAAATCGAGCCGACCTCGCGCAGCCTCGGTGCCAAGCACCACAATTAACAGCAGCCCTGTCACGACGGGTTGCCAAAGCGAGGGCACGCCGATCAGGAGAAGGCCGTTCTGGAGGAGCCGGAGCAGGAGAACACCGAGAGCGGTCCCGACGAGGCTCATCTTGCCGCCGAGAATGCTGGTGCCGCCGAGGATGACAGCGGCGATCGCCTCAAGCGCCAGAGTGCCGCCAACCGTCATGGCGACATTTCGATACGTCGCGATGTAGAAGGTCGCGGCAAGCCCGCAACAGACACCACTGACGATATACGCAGCGAACTGCACGCGACGAACCGGCACGCCGGAAAGACGCGCTTTTGCCTCTGAGTTCCCGGTCGCGAGGATGTGCAGTCCGAACGGTGTATGCCGTACGACTGTGTAGACAACCAAATAGGCGGCCGCGATGGTGATGAGCGACACTGGCACGCCGTAGATGGTAGAAGCCAGGACGTTCGTCAGATCGGTTGGTAGACCGGAGAGCCAGGCCCCGCCGAGCGCCAGAAAGATCGCCGCACGGTAGATGCCGAACAGGCCGAGAGTCGCAACGATCGCTGGAATACGGCCGAGCACGACGATGCTCGCAGTCAGAAGGCCGATGAGCCCCCCGGCCAGCGGGCCGGCAAGGCCGGCGAACACCGGTCCCGTTTCCAGCTGCAACAGGCGGCCGACGGCGATTGCCGCGAGACCCATGACGATTCCAACGGACACATCGATCCCGCCGATTCCCAGAACCAATGTCATGCCGAGGCCGATGAGGAACAGTTCGGTGCAGTTGCGCAGCACGGTGGCAAGGTTGCTGGCGGTCAGGAAATACGGCGACATCAGGGAAAACAGGACGATCGCGGCGGCCGAGGCAGCACCGAGAAGGAGTTCCCGTTCGCCGATCCGCGCCAGTAAAGTTGTCATCGATACATCCTCGGCCGTTCAAACTTCTGCTCGCAGCGCATGCCCGCGGCTTGTCGTGCCGTCGGTTGCCATGGGCCCGTTCCGAACGGGCCCATGGCAATAATCAGAAGTGGAACTTGTCGACGTTGTCGGCGGTGAAGACCGCGGGGGCGCCGAGCAGCAGCACGCCCGTCTTGGCGTCGAAACTCACTGCGTGGCTCATGCCTTCCGGAGTGGCTTCAGCCGGGATTGTCTTGCCGTCGATCAGCTGCTTGCCGGCCCACACCGTCAGGTAGCCGAGCTCGGCCGGATCCCAGAGGACCGAATAGCCGAAGGACCCGCTTTTGAGGTAGGCCCGCGCCGTGTCAGGGCTGCAATAGCCGGTGCCGATGACCTGGCCGATCTTGCCGGCGGTTTCGATCGCCTGGCCGACGCCCGGGCAGGTGGTGGAGGCAACGGCGATGATACCCTTCAGATCCGGATTCGATGTCATCAAATCACCGGCTATCTGTGCGGCCCTCTCGGCGCTGCCGCCGGCATATTGTGGCTCGAGCAGCGTCACCTTCGGATATTTTTCCTTCACCCGCTTCTGCATAAAGCCGATCCAGGCGTTGAGGTTGGAGGCCGTCGCCTCGCCGGAAACGATCCCGATCTTGGCGTCCTCGCCGGCTCGCTTCACCATCTCGTCGATCATCGTGTCGCCGAGGCCTTCGTCGCTGGCCTGGGCGACATAGAGCGCCCGGCCGGATGTCGGAGCGTCGCTGTCGGAGGTGAATAGCTTGACGCCCTTCGCCTTGGCCGCCTCCACCACAGGAGCAAGGCTTGAGGCATCGAGCACGCTGACCGAGATCGCCTCTACGCCCTGGTCGATCAGGTTCTGCACAATCTGCAGCTGATCGACCGGGTTGGTGTCAACCGGACCCTGATAGATGAACTCGACGCCGAGCTTCTTGGCGGCCTCTTCGCCGCCCTTCTGCATGGCATCGAAATAGGGGATGCCGATGATCTGCGGCACGAAGGCGACGCGTGCCTTCTCCTGCGCCGAGGAGAGGCTTGTCGACGCGGCCCAGACGGCCGAGGCAAGAACAACAAGGCGGGTTATCTTCATCATGGTTAGGCCTTTCCAGGTGGCAACGCGCGGTGGTTTTATGTCTGCATCTCGAGCGCCCGCACGTCGGGATGCGCGCCCGTGATCAAGGAGACGACCTCTTCTGGATCGGTGGCCGAGCGCGCGCGCTCGGCGATCTTGCGGCCGCGCCGGAAGACGGCGATCCGGTCCGCCACTTCGAAGACGTCATGCATGTTGTGGCTGATCAGCACGACGGCGCGACCGCTGTCTGCGAGTCGTCGAACGAGCTGCAGGACTTTGCGGGTTTCGGCGACGGCGAGCGCTGCGGTCGGCTCGTCCATGATGACGAGACGAGCGTCGAGGTTCAGCGCCCGACAGATTGCCACCGCCTGCCTTTGCCCGCCGGACAGGCTCCCGACCGGCGCCTCTGGGTCGGTAATGTGTGCTTCCAGTTCCTCGAGCAGCCCGGTGACGCGCCGCTTCATCTCCCGGCGTTTCAGGAAAGGA
>JBBSUS010000446.1:0-3176 GCA_038234195.1 Hyphomicrobiales bacterium
CAGACCCGCTTCTTCACGCGGATCTACGACACCGCGCCGGTCGCCATATCAGCGCGCGCGGTGGCCGAGATACGCGGCGGCGGCGATGCGTGCCTGCTCTCGCTCGACCCGACGGCCTCGGGGGCGATCACCGTTTCGGGCTCCTCCGAGGTGGTCTTCCAAGGCTGCGACGTCGCCACGAACTCGAACGCGTCGAATGCTTTCCTGATGTCAGGCGGCAAGGTTGAATTGACTGCGGGCTGCGTACACAGCGTCGGCGGCGTCAGCGCGACCAGCGGCCTTACCCAGACGTCGTGTGCCAAAGCGAACACACAAGCGGCGGTCACGCGCGATCCCTATGCGGACCTTGCTGACCCACTGAACGTCGGGACCTGCGCATCAAGCAGCAGCGTTGGAACAAACAACTCGACAACAACGGTGACACCGAACGAAACACATCCGTTGGGCATGAAGTCGCGCAGATATTGCGGCGGTCTGGATATAAGCGGCAACGTCACCTTCGGCGCGGGTCTCTACATCATCGACGGCGGGACGCTCAGGATCAACGCCTCGACGACCGTTTCGGGCAGCGGTGTGACGTTCTTTCTGACCAACGGCGCCACGCTCGCAATCAACGGAGGTGCCACCCTCAACCTGTCCGCGCCGGCGTCCGGTCCACTGTCCGGCCTGCTCTTCTATGGCGACCGTCACGATGTCGGACGTCAGCATTCCGTGAACGGCAATGCGGGCTCGACCCTCAACGGCGCCGTTTACTTTCCGTCAAGCGATCTGAGCTACAGTGGAAACTTCAGCGGAACCTACGGTTGCACGCAGATCGTCACCCGCCGAGTCACATTTACGGGCAACTCGTCACTCAACGTCAATTGCTCGGCGGCCGGAACGCGACGGATTCCAGTGTCCGAGACGATTGCACTGGTGGAATAGAGAGGCTCTTGATGATCGGAACCTGGGTTTATGCGACCTCCTTTCTGGGCTTCCTCGTGATCGCGGCGCTCAGTGATGTCGCGGATTTGCGGATCCCGAACCGACTGACGCTGGCGATGGCCATGGGCGGCCTCCCAGCCGTCTGGCTGCTTGGGGCCGGCGCCTCCGCGTTGCCATCCGCAGCCCTCACAGGCGCCGCGACGCTGGCTGTCACCTGGGCGATGTTCGAGCTTGGCTGGCTCGGCGGAGGTGATGCCAAGCTTGCGGCCGCGGCATCGCTCTGGCTCGGTCCCGAAGCGATGCTGGTCTTTGTGCTCGCCACGGCGGTTTTTGGTGCGCTGCTCGCGGCCGTCCTGATCGTGCTCAGCCGATGGGAGCTGGCGCTCAGCACCGTAGGATCCCGGTGGCGCAGCCGACTGACGGCCGACGCCATTTCCGTCCCCTACGCACTTGCGATGGCGCCTGCGGGCGGCGTGGCGATGCTTGCCTGCTTTCCTGACCTATTGTGAGGAGGAGACCTCGAAATGATGCGTCTTATCGTTGTCCTGATTGCGATATCCGCCGGTGGCGGTGCCGCCTGGCTAGCGCTTCAGGCGACCTGGCGCGAACCGCCGGAAACCATCGTCCTTGAAGCGCCGAAGGTCGATGTGCTGACGCCGAAGGTCGATCTCATTCGAGGTGCCAGACTCGATGCGTCCCTTCTCCATTGGGCGTCGTGGCCGGCCGACCGGACAGCCCCCGGAATGATCCTGAAGAGTGAGCAGCCGGGGGCCATTTCGGACCTGTCTGGGCAGGTCTTGCGCTCCAATCTTTATGCTGGCGAACCGGTTCGGTCGCAGCACCTGTCCAAAAATGCGGGCGGATACCTGTCCATGGTCCTGCAGCCGGGAATGCGGGGGATTGGGGTCCAGATCAGTGACGACAAGATTGCCGGCGGCTTCGTACTCCCGAATGATCGGGTCGACGTGCTTTACACCGTCGTTCGCGATGTCGATCGCGACGGAACGGCGACGGGCACCACCCGCACGATTCTGAACAATGTTCGCGTCCTCGCGATCGGACAGAAGAGCTTTGACGAGGGCACTTTGGTCGAGAGTGCGACGCCGGAGGGTTCTACCGCTGCCAGCGATCGCGATACGTCCACTCTGACCGGCAGCACAGCGACGCTGGAGGTCACTGAAGAGCAGGCAGAGATCCTGATGGCCGCGGCCGCTTCGGGCCAACTTGCCTTGGCGCTGCGCGCGGCAGACGACTTTGGGCTGAGCGGGATCGGCGACTTGGCGCTGCTTGAGGGCACGGCGCCCGAAGTCCGACCGGAACCCGAGCCGGCATTAACAGCGCCGACCGTCAAAATAGCCGAGGCCGATACGAGGGAACGCGAAGTGACAATCATTTCGGCCGGGATACCCAAGACCATGACCATGTCCACGAGAAGGGTATTGCCATGAGCCGCATGCAGGCAATCCATTCGACCCCGACGGTCGAAAGCAAGAATAGGGGAAATACCGGTCAGGATGGAACGTCCCGCAAGATTGATGAAGTCGTGTCGACTGCCGCCCATGCTGCTAATCTTACAGACGTCGATGCAGAATTGCGGCTCATGCTGCCGAGGATTCGCATTGACGCGTTTGTCGAATCTGACCATCTCGCACTAATTGTTGGCAGTGTCGCCGAGGATCGGCGCGCCGTCCGCGCCGAAGTTGGTATTCATCGAGGCGGCTTCAAAGATGCCATCAAACTCTACGGCGACCAACCGCCGGCCAATCTCATTCTGATCGAGGATCAGGGTTCGACCGAAGAGTTGGAAGGGAATATCGAATTGCTGGCGAACTGCTGCCCGGCATCCAGCCGACTGTTGGTGATGGGAACCCGAAACGACATCGCGTTCTATCGCAGGCTTACCCGGATGGGGGTCAGCGACTACCTTGTGCAGCCAATCCGTCCGCTCGACCTTCTCGGCTCCATCCTTTCGATTTTCGGGGATGCCGACCAGACCGAGCTTGGCACCGTCTTGGCCTTCGTCGGCGCTCGAGGAGGTTCCGGCGCGTCGACAGTTGCGCACAACGTCGCAGCCACGCTCAGCAGGAAGTCCGAGGCGTCGACACTGCTCATTGACGCGGACATTTTCGGAACGGCGGCCTTGCAGTTCGATTTCGCCACTCCGCAGGGGTTCTTTGAAGCAGTGAAGGAAGGTGAGGCCCTCAATTGCGAAATGCTCGACCGCCTCGTCCATTGGCGCGACAAGCGCCTCG
>JBBSUS010000447.1:0-3171 GCA_038234195.1 Hyphomicrobiales bacterium
AGAGCTCGACTCTTTCCGGACCCTTGATGACGATGCGCGCGCTTTCGGCGGGCCCACCGCCGCTCGACTCGACGAAGCAGGCGATGCCCACGCCCTGCAACTTGTTGTCGACGAAGGTGCGACGCAACTTCGACAACCGCGTGTAGTCGATCGCGTCCAGCGCCGTCTGCAGGGCCTGCGGATAGTCGCCGGTGTCGTAGGCGTCGCTGCCCGGCATGTAGGGAACGAGCTTGCCGATCTCGAATGGCATTTCCTCCGCCTCGATCAGGTTACGCTGCCGAAACTCGAGTGGGTCGATGCCCAGGTCTTCGGCCGCCATGTCGAACAGGCGTTCGCGAAAGAAGTTCGCCTCGTAGCGACCCGGCCCTCGATAGGTTCCCACCGGAGTCTTGTTGGTGACGAGGGCCCTGACTTCGCACTCGTAGTTCAGAACCCGGTAGGGTCCAGGAAGGAGCTGGGCGGCTTTCGCCGGGACCACACCACCGTTGGTTCTGACATAGGCACCCATGTCCGCAAGGATGCTCGCGCGCAAGGCGACGATCGTGCCGTCCTTGCGGGTGGCGATCTCGAGCTCGCACTCCATTTCACGCGAATGGTTGGTCGACATGAAACTCTCGCGGCGGTCCTCGATCCATTTGACCGGGCGGCCCAGCTTGAAAGCGGCGAAAGGTACAAGAAAGTCTTCAGGATAGAACTCGCCGCGAACGCCGAAGCTTCCGCCGACGTCGAGCTCCACCATCGCGATCTTGTTCTCCTCCAGGCCCAGCATCGCGGCAAGGGCCCGGCGGTTGAAGAACGGCACCTTGGTCGCGCCCCACACGGTGAGCCGGCCCTCGGCGGCGTTCCAGGCTGCTGCCAGACCGCGAGTCTCCAGCGGCAAGGCGCTGTGGCGATGACAGTAGAAAGTTTCCTTGCGAACATAGTCGGCTTGACTCCATGCCGACTTCACATCGCCGCGTCCGACGGTGTAGTGCGATGCGACATTGGTGCCGGCCGACTCGAACAACAGCACTTCGTCGGCCATGGCGGCATGGACGTCGACGACCGCATCGAGCGAGTCAAAGTCGACGTAGACCAGTTCCGCCGCGTCTTCCGCGACATAGCGATCCTCTGCAACCACCAGAGCCACCGGTTCGCCCACATACCTGACGCGGTCCTTCGCAAGGGAGACCTGCAGGTAGCGCTCGAAGCCGACCAGCGGTGCCAGGCGGATAGGAATGGGCTTGGCGTAGGGAGCGATGTCTTCGTAGCTGTACACCGCGAGAACACCCGGCAATTCAAGCGCGGCGCTGGCATCGATACCGTTGATGCGGCCGTGGCCAATGGCGCTACGCACCACCACGGCGTAGCACATGCCGCTCAGCTTGAAGTCGTCGATATAGCAACCGGCTCCCGTCAGAAGCCGAAAGTCCTCGGTGCGCAGCAGGCTGCGCCCGATCATGGGCGCCGCGGCATCGGAGACGCCACCCTCACCGGGGGGCGACTGATCAGTGCTGTTCATGGTGCTTTGGCCGCAGCGGCGTCCAGGATGGCGTCGACGATGGGTACGTAGCCGGTGCAGCGGCAAATGTTTCCCGAGATGGCGTCGATCACCTGTTCGCGTGTCGGCTGCGGGGTTTCGGCGAGGAAAGCTTCGGCAGTCGTGAGGATCCCCGGCGTGCAGAAGCCGCATTGAAGGGCGTGATGCTTGCGGAACGCCTGCTGCAGAGGCGACAGCTCGCCGTGGGGAGCCAGACCTTCCACCGTCGTAATCGCAGTGTCTTGCGCCTGCACGGCGAACATCAAACATGAACGCACCGCTGCGCCGTCGAGGATGACGGTGCAGGCGCCGCACACCCCATGCTCGCAGCCGAGGTGCGTGCCGGTCAGCTCCAGCGGACCGCGCAGAAAGTCCGCCAACGTGAGCCGCGGCTCGACCGAGGCGTCTACGCGGGTTCCGTTGACCGTCAGGGAAACTTTCATAGGAGAGGTCATGGCGCGTGTCTCAGGTTAGGCCGGCGGCCTGGGACAGTGCCCGTCGGGTCAGAACCTCGACCAGTTCGCTGCGGTAGTCGGCCGAGGCGTGATGGTCGGACCGCGTTTGAACATGTGTCTGGGCAGCGCACGCCGCCGCGCGAACTGCCCTCGCTTCGATTCGGTTGCCGACCAGGCAGGCAGCCGCTTGCGCCACAACGACTGGCGCATCGCCGGCACCGAAGACGACGACGCGCGCGTGCGTGCAGAGCTCTTTCACGTCGAGATCCAGCAAGACGATCGCACCGACGATGGCAAAGTCCCCCCGTCGTCGGGAAAGCTCCTGGAAACCCCATCGGCGACCCGGCGGCCATGCTGGAAAGCGCACGCTCGCGAGGATTTCGTCGGCCGCCAAGGCGGTCGTGTAAACGCCTTGGGAGAAGTCGGCGGCCGGCACAACGCGCGTGCCGGCCATTGTCGCCAACGCCATTTCCGCATCGCAGGTCAGACAGAGGGCGGGCCACTCTGCGGCGGGATCGGCGTGGCAAAGGCTGCCACCGATCGTGCCCCGGTTGCGGATCTGTGCGTGGGCGACAAATGCCATCGCATGGCCGAGCAACGGATGCGTTTGACTGACGAGTCTGCTCAGTTCAAACGCGCGGTGGCGGGTCATGGCGCCCGCGAGCAGCGCACCGTCTTCGGCGCGGCTGAGTCCCGAGAGGCCGGCGATCCGGTTCAGGTCGATCAACAGCGAGGGGCTCGCCAGACGCAGGTTCAGCACCGGAACAAGGCTTTGGCCGCCGGCGAGCAGCTTCGCCCCGTCAACGCTTTTACCCAAGAGAGCCAGCGCCTGTGCAAGCGTCGCAGGCGCCGCGTAGTCAAACGCCGGCGGCTTCACGACATGTGCCTTTGCTCGCTCATGCGATTCTGTCCGTTGGCGCTCCGCGGATTACATACATCAATTCAACTTCACACCGGTCTCGGCAATGATCTTTTTCCATTTGATGATGTCCGTCTTCATGAAGGACCGGAACTCGTCCGGCGGCATGCCGCTGGCTTCGAGGCCCTGATCAGTCATGATCTTTTGCATCTCGGGCGTCTTCATCGCATGGACGATCGAGCCATACAAGCGGTCGATGATCGGCTTGGGCGTATTCGCAGGCGCGAAGACACCAAACCAAGCGGAGAAATCGTAGCCTGGATAGGTTTCGCCAATTG
>JBBSUS010000448.1:0-3170 GCA_038234195.1 Hyphomicrobiales bacterium
CATCAGCATCTGGAGACGCTGGAAATCGAAACGCCGGGCCGCGCGATGATCGACATCAGCAGCGAAATCGGGCGGCGGCTAAGTGCCACCGGTGTCTGCGACGGTCTCCTGACCGTGTTCATCCGCCACACCTCGGCGTCGCTTGCGATCCAGGAGAACGCCGATCCGGACGTCCAGCACGACCTCCTGATGGCGCTCGACAGGTTGGCCCCCGAAACGCTGTCCTATGAGCACCGTATCGAGGGACCTGACGACATGCCCGCCCACGTCAAATCGGTGCTGACGGGTGCCAGCCTGCAGGTTCCGGTCAAGGACGGCCGCACCATGCTCGGCACCTGGCAGGGCATCTATGTCGTCGAGCACCGCGCCCGCCCGCATCTTCGCCAGATCGTCCTGCACTTTCTCGGGACGATGCGTTAAGCCTTGGTTTACATTTGCCGCACGCGGCGTTTGCAATCGGCTAGAATGCACGCGGCGACGGTCACGGCGCTTCATCCCGCTAGGTGCTGAGCGCCCCTTTGACCGCACGTCGGCGGTCAGGATGCAGATGAATCCGCAGTCGAGGTGGGGCGGCGCCGTGTTCTCGGAAAGTTCAGCGGACTTGCTCGAAGCGCCCGGCACGTTCATGACGGGGCCGGCGGCGGGGAGGCCGCACGAGAGGTTGCGATTGGACGCAAGCGCGGCCACGACCATCAGGAGGAACGACGTTTAATGCGCCATGTCTTTATCGTGGCCGACGACCACCCGCTGTTTCGCGGCGCGCTGCGGGAAATTCTCAGCGCCCTGCCTGAGCCGTCCGACATCGTCGAGGCGGCCGATTTCGATCAGGCGGCCGAGGCGCTCGCCGCCCATCCCGACGCTGACCTGATGCTGCTCGATCTGGCGATGCCAGGCACAAGCGGCCTGTCGGGTCTGGCCTTGCTGCGGGCCGATTATCCTTCGGTGCCGATCGCCATCGTTTCGGGCAGCGAGGACGTCGCGGTGGTCGCACGGGCGCTCGATCTCGGCGCATCCGGCTTCATTCCGAAATCCTCCAGCTTCGACCAGATGAAACGGGCGGTTCAGGCACTCCTCGCCGGCGAGGTGTATCTGCCGCCGGACGTCTCGCTCGACGGCGAGCGCGACCCGGAGGTCACCGATCTGGTCGAGCGCATCCGCACACTGACGCCGCAGCAGACCCGCGTCCTGATCATGCTCGGCCGCGGGCTGCTCAACAAGCAGATCGCCTACGAGCTGAAGATATCCGAGGCGACGATCAAGGCGCATGTTTCTGCCGTCCTCATGAAGCTCGGCGTCGACAGTCGCACCCAGGCGGTGATCCGCCTGTCGCGGCTCGGCATCGACCTGGATCGGGGCTTTGCCGCCTGATATCCGCGGGTTCGGTTCGGGCCGCTACTCCGCCGCCTGCCTGCGCGGGTCGCTGCGCCGGCCCATCGCCGCCCTGAGCGAGGCGGGCTTCAGCGGCTTCGTCAGGACGTCGACGTCGAGCAGGAGCGCTGCCGCACGCAATTCGGGCGACCGGTCGGCCGTGACGAGGATGGCCGGCAAGGCCGGATCGAAGACGTCCCGGAGCGTCGTCACCGCGTCGAGCCCGGTGCCGCGGTCGAGATGATAGTCGACGAGCAGGATGTCCGGCGCGACACCATGCGCAAGCAGCGATGCGCGTGCCTCCTCGGCCGATGCGAAGCATTCGACGAGGCAACCCCAGCCCGACAGCAGCACCTTCATGCCGTCGCGGATCGTCGCCTCGTTGTCGATCACGGCGACACGGGTTCCGGCGAGGGCGAGGCCGGCACGGGCCGGCAGCAGCCGGGTTTCGGTGATGGCCGCGGGCGCGGCGTCGCCGCGCGGCACCGTGACCCGGAAGCGTGTCCCGCGCCCGTGTTGCGACGTGGCCTCGATGGGATGGTCCAGAACCCGCGCGATGCGGTCGACGATGGAAAGCCCGAGCCCCAGCCCGCGCGCCGTTCGCGTTCCCTCGTCCAGCCTTACGAATTCCTGATAGATCGCCTGCAGCTTGTCGTCGGGAATGCCGATGCCGCTGTCGGCGATCTCGATGTCGTAGGCGGTCGCGGTCGCCTTCTCGCCCAAGGTCTTGCGATGCCGTACGCCGACGACGATCTTGCCCTGTTTCGTGTACTTGATGGCGTTGGAGACGAGGTTCTGGATGAGCCGGCGCAGGAGATTGCGGTCCGAGCGGATGACCACGCTGGTCTGGACGAAGGTCAGTCCGATACCCTTTTCGGCAGCGAGCGGCGCCATGTCGGTTTCGATCTGCTTGAGCAGCCGATCCAGCGGAAAGTCCTCCACCCGCGCCTGCATGCCGCCGGCTTCGAGCCGAGAGATGTCGAGGACGGCGCCGATGATGGCCTCGACCGCCTCGAGCGACGATGAGATGTTCGCGGCCATCTCGATGCCCGGGCCGCCTGCCTGTCGCTCCTGCAGGGCCGCCGCATAAAGACGGGCCGCATTGAGCGGCTGCAGGATATCGTGGCCGGCTGCCGCCAGGAACCGCGTCTTGCCGAGATTGGCCGCGTCCGCTGCGTGCCGCGCCTCGGCCAATGCCCCATTGGCGGTGGTCAGTTCACCGGTTCGAGCGGCGACGCGGCGTTCCAGGCTCTCGTTCAGTTCGGCCAGCGCTTCGGCTCGTTGTACCCGCTCGGTCGTGTCGGACACCGTAGCGACCATGCCACCGTCCGGCATCGGGTTGCCGCGCAGTTCCAGCACCCGCCGCGACACGGCGAGCGTCAGCTGGCAAAGCGCCGGTGGGTGGGTCAGGGCATCGAACGCTTCGTCGTAGCGCGCGCCATCGATCTCGCCCGCCTCGCGCAATTCGTCGAACACCGCCGTCATTGGTGTCCCCACCTGTCCGAAATCGGCGGAGAGGCCGACGAGGTCGCGGAACTGCCGGTTCCAGAAGGTCAGGCGATGGTCGGCATCGAAGATCGCCAGGCCCTGGTCGACCTGATCGAGTGCGATGCGCAGAAGATCGCGATTGTATTGCAGCGCCTGGGAGGCGTCGTCGAGCAGCTTGACAGCCGAGCGGCTCGACTGGGCGTGGCGCTGAAACAGCAGCGACAGGACGAGCCGCGAAGAGGCCGAGCCGATGGCGGCCGCCAGCAGCTGCTCGCAGAAATGGACGGTCGCCGGATCGGCGGCAGCGTCCTCGA
>JBBSUS010000449.1:0-3155 GCA_038234195.1 Hyphomicrobiales bacterium
GCCAAAGCTCCTTCTGGTTGTAGAGACCGACGATCAGGTTCGATCGCACCTTTTGGAAGAAAGGGTCGGTCTCCATGGCTTTCAGGATCGCGACGCGCTTGTTCTCGTCCTCAAGGCCGACATACGCCTTGCCGCCGGTGTTGCGGGCGGCCTCGTTCAGCTTGCCGACGCCGTCTTCCAGGAGCGCCAGCTCGGCCTCGGCGGAGCGCGCGGCCGCGTCGAGGATTTCGACCGCATTGGCGTAATATTTGTCGTCGACCCGGTCGTGTGGGTAACAGTCGCGCGACATCTGGACGAGCGTCTTGAAGCTCTCCGGCTTGGTCGCCCGTGGCATCTGCGCCCAGGCGTTGCCGACGACGAGGCCCGAGGGCAGGATCGTTATCGCCAGAAGTCCGGCGCCGCCTTTCAGAAAGCCGCGCCGCGACGGCGCCGATCGGTCGATATGTGCCATGATGGTCTCCTCCCACTGGCTTCGTTGCGTCTCGCCGGCCCGAATGTCCGGCAGGTCCTTCACGTCCGACTTGCGGCCGTCACCTGTCCTCTTCGATATCTCCGGACGGCACTCCCTCGGGTTTTGGCACCCGCTCTCCTTGCGGGTACCGAAGCCGGCTTGGCGCTACTGGAAGCGACCGCGCCGTGCCAACACCTCGATTTTGTAACCGTCCGGGTCCTCGATGAAGAAGAACCGACCCAGGATCTCGCCCCGATGCTTGATGTCCTTGATGTCCTTCGGCGCCAGACCCTCGCGGGTCATGCGGGCATGCTCGGCATCGATGTCGTCCACCGACACGGCAATGTGGCCGTAGCCGTCGCCGAGATCATAAGGCTTGGTCTCGCCCTTGTTGATGGTCAGTTCGAGCTCGTGGATCGCCTCGTCGCTCGAAAGATAGACCAGGACGAACGCTTCGAATTCATAGCGATCGGCCACGGTCAGCCCGAAGGCCTTCTCGTAGAATGCGGTGGCGCGCGCTTCGTCGAAAACGCGGATCATGGTGTGGATCGTCTTGGCCAAATGCTGTGCTTTCATGCTGCCATTCGCCCGCCTCGGCGACGAGGCGCATGTCGTTGGCAGAAGGACTGGCAGATCGCGAAAGGCGGAACTCACGTCGCATGGCGGGCATCGAGCGGGGTGATCTGACCGTGCTTTGCCTGCAATAGGGTTGTGCAACGACGAGCACCACAAGCCGGGCCGCTGCAGTGACTGGACGCTTCGCTTCCTCGATCTGCGGGTTGTTCCGCCGGTTCGATCAGGATGCTAGGCCGCGTTGTGCGGGCACGGGTAGTATGATGATAACACGCGGAAAATTTGCGCGATGCACTGGCCGCGCTGTTGGCACAGAAGCGCGCTAAGACCCGAGGCGGGAAAGCCTTGTGGGTTCATCCGAAGAGCGAGGTCGCGTCAGATGGCGATGCGCAGGCCGTCGCTGACGGCGATCCGACGCGCCGGCTTGAGGGGCCCGGTGGCCGACCTGGCGCCCTTGCGTTCCAGATGCACCAGACAGGCGCAGCGCAGCAACGAGGTGAAGTTGCGGGTCTCGCCGTGAAGCTCGGTCACCTCGTCATAAAGCGTCGAGATGAATTTCGAGAGGGGCAGATCCTGGTCTTGGGCAAGATCCTCGAGAATGCGCCAGAAGGCGCTTTCGAGGCGGATGGACGTCGCGTGTCCCGACAGGCGCAATGATCGCGTTTCGCCCTGATAGGTCTCGGTTGGAATGCCCGCAAACAGATGACACATGCCTGAACGCCCCATTCACTTGGAATGATTCCACGATACGGAAATCGCCATCGCCCGCAAGGCAAAGTGCTGCTGCGCTGCAATCTCGCCGAGGGGAAAAAGAACGTTCACCTTCCGATGCTCCAACCCACCTCGGCCGGCTGGTCCGTTGAGTCCGTCGAGCTGAAATGGCCGATCTTGCAGTCGTGGCCAGGCGTATCCTGACGATGGTCCGTCGTATCGATTTCAGTGGAATGCGCGGCCGGAGAAGCGTCCGCGATCGATTTCGCGCTCGCGCATTTCAAGGTCAGCCAGGGAGGTGGCCTGCGAGAGATACCGTTCGGTATGTTCGGCGGTGCGATCCCGGAAGACGTTACGGATGTGCTTTGCGATTTGCATGGATTGGGTCCTTTTCCGTTGAACCAAATCTAAGTTCCGCCTATTTTGCTGCAATGCAGCATTCTGCATGGGAGCCATGCGGTGGCTCACGGTCCCTGAGTGACCTCATCCGCCCGAAGCTTGCCATGGAGCGCAAAAGGTTCGGCGCTACGCAGCAGCTCCCGGCATTTCCATCAGCCCCTGAACGCCGTCGTCTCGATTTCCACCTTCATCTCAGGCTTCAACAGGCCCGCGACGATCATCGTTGCGGCCGGGCGGATCGCGCCGAGCCAGCGTCCCGTGACCGCGAAGACGTGATCGGCGAAGGCGATGTCCGTGACGATATAATTGATCCGCACGATGTCCTGCATCGTGAAACCGGCCTCGCCGAGCGTATTGGAGATCGTTTGCAGGGCATTTTCAGCCTGTGCGCCGACTGCCTCGGGCATTTGCATCGCGGCATAGTCGTAACCGGTCGTCCCGGCGACGAAGCACCAGTCACCCTGCACCACGGCTCGTGAATAGCCCGCCTGGTTTTCGAAGGGCGAGCCGGTGGAGATCAGGCGGCGGGTCATCTGCGGGGTATCCTTACGAGCGTGACGGCGACGGAACGTGTCGTCGATCGTTTTGGCGCCGGTCGTCTGAAGGTTGATGGCGCATCGCCATTCTTGCGATCCGCCCCGCTCCTGCAGTCGCCCGCCTGCGCTGCTTGCGGGGACGATTGAAACGCGTCGCGAAATCGGAGACAAGCCCGGCATGACCGCACCGCCCGAAAGAACCGCTGCAAACGCAATCAGGCCCCGTCGCTCGCTGCTGTTCGTGCCGGGCGCCAATCCGCGGGCCTTGCAAAAATCCGATGGGCTCAGCGCCGATGGGCTGATCTACGATCTGGAGGATTCGGTCGGCCCGGGTCAGAAGGACGAGGCGCGCGAGGCCATTCGGGCGCATCTGGCCGCCTCGACGTTTTCCGGCGAGCGGATCGTGCGGATCAACACGCTGGACACGCCCTGGGGCACCGAAGATCTGCTGATGGCGCGGGGTGCCGGCGCCGATGCGATCCTCC
>JBBSUS010000450.1:0-3154 GCA_038234195.1 Hyphomicrobiales bacterium
CGGTCGGAGTTCGCCTGCTTCCGGTCGCACGAGTTGTTGTGGCGCCGGGTCGCGCAAGCCACGACGCCGCTGATTGTCCTGGAAGACGACGTCGCCTTGTCCCGCCGCTTCATGGAGCTTCTTCCAAGCATCGCTGGGTTCGGCTGCGCCGAATTCGTCAATCTGGAAAGCTGCGATCGTCGCCGGTTCGTCGAGCGCGGAACAATTCAGATCGCGCTCCACGCCGCGATGGTGCGCGTCCACCGCGACAAGTCGGGCTCAGGCGCCTATGTGTTGTGGCCCGAGGGTGCGAAAAAGCTCTTGGCAAAGGCCGAGCACGGGGCCGCACCGGTCGATGCATTCCTGCACGGGCTCCGAAGTCTGCGATCGTTTCAGATCGAGCCGGCTCTCGCCATGCAACTCCACATCATCGATGCGCGGGGACATGCAACGCCGATTTCGGCGGCAAGTTCGATCCAGGTTCCGCGTGATCGCTTGCCGATTTCGATCGAGACGCTGCCGTTCCACCGACGCCGCCTGGCGACGCAATTTAGGCTTTCGGGCGACCATGCGATGCGACTGGTCGGTCGGCGCTATCGCAGAACCGAGGTAGTGATGGCGGATATTCTGGACGGTCCGGCCTATCGCACCGCTGAGACCTCACGCGGTGAGCCCGGCTCTTGGCCGGACCAGAGCTGGTCGTAGACAGCGCCGATCTCCGCGGCCTCGCGGGCTAAGGGAAACCGTCTGCGCACGTCCTGAAGCGCGGCATTCGCCGTGCGCTCGCGCAATCCGTCGTCTGACAAGTAAGGCTCGATCGCCATCGCCATGGCTGCAGGATCGCCGACCGGAACCACGGTGCCAGTTTCGCTCTCGACGATCAGATCGCGGAAGGCGCCCGCATCCGACGCGACGACCGCGGTGCGGGCCGCCATCGCTTCAAGCGGTGTCAGGCCGAAACCCTCGTTGCGCGGCGGCGCGACATAGAGGTCGAAGCGCCGAAACCAGGGCGCGATGTCGTCGACTTCGCCGGTGAACACGATCCGATCGGAGAGGCCGGCCACCGCTATCCTGGCTTTGAGATCGGCCTCGAATCCGCTGTGCTCCGCGGTCGTTCGTCCGGTGATGACCGCCGACCATTCGCGATGACGCGGAAGCAGTTCGATCATCGCGTCGACGAACACGTCTGTGCCCTTCTGGTGCCGGATGCGACCCGAACAGCCGACGATCTTGATGCCGCGCAGACGCTCGGCGATCGGCCCTGACGGGAGCGGCCCGTCCGGGGCGAAGCGTTCGAGAGCGATACCGTGCAGGACGATCGTCGCAGGGACTTCGAGATAGGCGGCGGATCTGCTGTTCGTCGCGATGACCGCGTCCATCCGGCCGATCAGGAATTTCGTCCAGCCGGTGTGATGGCGTTGCGCGGCGGACGTGAAGACCAGCCGCATCGGCATGCGCAGGAGGTCGCGCATGACGAGGCCGGCCAGCATCTCGACATTTCGCCGGGCATGGAAAATCCGAAACGGTCGCTTGGCTGGCCGTCCCCAGAGCTTGAAGAGATCGAAAACGCCAAGCTTGGGAAACCCGTCTGGCAGGCCCGGACCAAGGGTCGCGATGCCGAGGCTCTCAGCCTGCAGCGGGACGAGCGCGACGATCGTCGAGGTCACGCCGGACAAACGTCGCTTGAAGTTCGGCGCGAGGACCTCGACGTCGACGATGTTGAGAGCCAAGGCCCGCGCGACCCGCTTACGCCCAGCGAACTTCGAGGACCTCGTAGGAGCGCGCGCCGCCGGGCGCCGCCACCTCGACAGTGTCGCCTTCGCCCTTGCCGATCAGGGCACGGGCGATGGGCGAGGAGATCGAAATGCGGCCCTTCTTCACGTCGGCCTCCTGATCGCCGACGATCTGGTAGACCTTTTCCTCCTCGGTGTCCTCGTCGACGATCTTCACCGTCGCTCCGAATTTGATCTTGTCGCCGGACAGCTTCTTGACGTCGATCACCTCGGCACGGGCCGTCAGGTCCTCGAGTTCGGAGACGCGGCCTTCGTTCAGGCTCTGCGCCTCCTTCGCGGCATGATATTCGGCGTTTTCCGAAAGATCGCCATGGGCCCGTGCTTCGGAGATCGCCGCGATGATCCGCGGGCGTTCCTCCTGCTGGCGACGGCGCAGCTCCTCGCGCAGCGCTTCGTAGCCGGGGCTCGTCATCGGGACCTTGTCCATGGCCTCCACCTTTCCGATAGCCGGCCTTGCCGGCGCATCGCTTTTTGGTTGATTGCCGGAACGGCGGCAAGGCCGCCCCGGAGCATGATAAGAAACCGGCCCCGAACGGTTTTCACCGGACGGAACCAGCCGATCGATACGGACTGCAATCGAAGTGACGTTTCCGCCGGTCCGAGCGGCGCAGCCTGGTCAGGCCGCGACAAAATACGATTGCAACGGCCGAACTTCAAGATTGCCCGTCTTCATCGCGACGATCGCATCGGCGGCGGCAATCATGCCGGCCATCGTCGTATAGTAGGGCACCTTGTGAATCAGGGCTGCGCGGCGCAGCGAGCGCGAGTCGGAGAGCGCCTTGGCGCCCTCCGTCGTGTTGAGCACGAGCTGCACCTGACGGTTGCGAATGGCGTCCTCGATGTGGGGACGACCCTCCAGCACCTTGTTGATCTTCTCGGCGGCGATGCCGTTGTCGAGGAGAAAGCGCTGGGTGCCGCCGGTGGCGATGATCGTGAAGCCGAATTCTGCGAGTTGCCGCACCGGTCCAAGCGCCCGGGCCTTGTCGCTGTCGCGCACCGAGACGAAGACGGTGCCTCCGCGCGGCAGTTCGACGCCGGCGCCGAGTTGCGACTTGGCGAACGCGACCGGAAAGTCGCTTGCCAGACCCATGACCTCGCCGGTCGAGCGCATCTCGGGCCCAAGCAGCGTGTCGACGCCCGGGAAGCGTGCGAAGGGGAACACCGCTTCCTTCACCGCGATGTGGGTGAATTTCGAATGGTCCGGTGCGCCGCCATAAGCAGCAAACGCCGCATCGAGCGTTTCACCCGCCATGATCCGCGCCGCCACCTTTGCGATCGGCGAACCGATGGCCTTGGCGACGAAAGGCACGGTACGCGAGGCGCGCGGGTTGACCTCGAGCACGTAGATGTCTTCGCCCTGGATCGCGAACTGCACGTTCATC
>JBBSUS010000451.1:0-3153 GCA_038234195.1 Hyphomicrobiales bacterium
AGATGATGGACAAGTCGATACGATCGGTGGTGCGCGGAACGGGCTCGGCGCTTCCCGAACGAATCATGCGCAATCAGGATTTCGAAGGCGTCGTCGAAACGTCCGACGAATGGATCAGGCAACGCACCGGCATTGCCGCCCGCCACATCGCCGGCAAGGACGAAACGACGGTCTCTCTCGCCGAACTCGCCTCCCTGCGCGCGCTCGACATGGCCAATCTCAATCCCGGCGACATCGATCTGATCGTCCTGGCGACCGCGACGCCGAACAACACCTTTCCCGCCTCCGCCGTACAGTTGCAGGACCGGTTGGGCATTCATCACGGCTTTGCCTTCGATGTGCAGGCCGTCTGTTCCGGCTTCGTCTACGCCGTCACCACGGCTGATCTTTATCTCAAAGCTGGCATGGCCCGGCGCGCCCTCGTGGTGGGTGCCGAGACGTTCTCGCGCATTCTCGACTGGGAAGACCGCACCACCTGCGTTCTCTTCGGCGATGGCGCTGGCGCAATGGTGCTGGAAGCCGTTCCGAGCGAGACCGACGACGTGAAGACGCCCGGTATCGTCGTCTCGCGTTTGCGGTCAGATGGTGCCCATCAGGACAAGCTTTATGTCGATGGCGGTCCGTCGACCACGGGAACCATCGGCAAACTGCGCATGCAGGGCCGGGAGGTCTTCAAGCACGCCGTCGGGATGATCACCGACGTGATCGAAGATTCCTTCGCGGCAGCAAATGTCACCGCCGAAGACATCGACTGGTTCGTGCCGCACCAAGCCAATCGCCGCATCATCGACGCTTCGGCGAGGAAACTGGGCATCCCGTCCGAAAAGGTCGTCATCACGGTGGAGAAACACGGCAACACGTCGGCCGCCTCTATCCCGCTGGCGCTCGATGTCGCGGTTCGCGATGGCCGCGTGAAACTGGGCGATTTGGTGCTTCTGGAGGCCATGGGAGGTGGCTTTACCTGGGGCGCGGTTTTGATCCGCTGGTAGAGAAGACCCCTTGATTTAGCTGGCGAATTGGCTAGTGTCAGCAAAATTGAAAAGATCCGGCAGTCGATTGCAAGCAGCCTCGGGTTGCGACTGGACAATCGTACAAAGCAAGCCAGATCACCAAAGGTGGGGGACGCCGATGGGGGACAGGACGCTTACGAGAGCAGACCTTTCCGAGGCTGTTTTTCGCAAGATCGGTTTGTCGCGAACCGAGTCTGCGCAGCTTGTGGAGATGGTTCTCGATGAGATGTGTACGACGATTGCGAGTGGCGAATCCGTCAAGATTTCGTCCTTCGGATCTTTTCTCGTGCGGGAAAAGAACGAGCGAATCGGCCGTAATCCGAAGACTGGCGAAGAGGTTCCGATCTCACCCCGCCGCGTTGCTGTGTTCAAACCGTCCAATGTTCTCAAGGATCGCATCCTTGAAGGCCATGCCAAGCGCAAGGATGCGGGACCCGGCGAAGCGAGCGTGAAGGCTGAATCGGAGTCCGGGGCCGGTTCCGGCGAACTCACCGAGCCGGTGCTCCGCGCCGCCGAATAAGGGATGCAGACCACGGTTGTTGGTTCATGTGTCTTGGCCTTCGTCCAGGCACGATGCGGCGGTGCCGGCAGCGCGCGATAATCCGAGCCCCGGGCAAAAGAGCCACCAACGCCATTCCTTCTGCAGCGCGTCGTGCCGGGTCATAGCCGGCGGCGCATGCCGGATCGGATCGAGCAATTGACGGGACTGGCATGAGCGAAAAGAGCGTCGATGCATTCCGGACGATCAGCGAAGTCGCCGACGACCTGAAACTGCCACAACATGTGCTGCGTTTCTGGGAAACCCGCTTCAACCAGATCAAGCCGATGAAGCGCGGCGGTGGCCGTCGCTACTACAAGCCCGACGACGTCGAATTGCTGCGTGGCATCCGCTATCTGCTTTACGTGAAGGGCTTCACGATCAAAGGCGTACAGCGAATTCTCAAGGAAAATGGCCCACGCTTCGTGGTGGCCGTCGGTTCGGGCGACACCGATGCGCTTGAAGCGATGCAGGCGGGACGCCAGGCCTCGTCCTCACAACTGAACGAGGGGCCGCATTTCGGCGATCTCGACTTGATTGCCGCAGATGGGCTCGAGACCGGCGCTGCCGACGGCGCACACGAGGCGGATGTGGAAGCGAGCGACCCGGCGATTACGACGAACGGGTTGGTTTCGTCGACCGATCCGATGGACCGCCAGCACGCGGAGCCGCAGGTTTCCGATGCCCGACGGCCGCTCGCGGGCTTTCTCAAGCGCCATCGCGAGCCGACTGTCGACGCTCCCGGGGATCGAACCCTGTCTCGCGAGAGTATCGAAGCGCTGGACACGGTCATCCTCGAACTTCTGGAATGCAAGCGGCTTCTCGATCAGGTGCGCTGAGCGCGCCGGCAGGGACGATTCAATCGGTCCACCGGAGAACCCTGGTGTCTGCATCGACGTGCCTTCCGTGCGAGGACGCCAACGCGCGGGAGCGATCGTTCGGTTCGATGTTGCAGCGGAAATTCCGGTTGCGTCCCGCCGAAGGATTGCCTAGGACGGTAGCCGTGTCGGAGCGTAGCGCAGTCTGGTAGCGCACTTGGATGGGGTCCAAGGGGTCGGAGGTTCGAATCCTCTCGCTCCGACCATTTTCCTTCAGCAGATCATTGGAAATACGAGGCCGTTTCGGTCTGTTGTACCATGCGTGCAATGGCGACCGGTATCGCTGTCGTGCTTGTTCCACCAAGGTTCGCAGGGCGTCACCACGCGCGAACCTTGGCAGGCTCAATTCCGTGAATGTCGTCGCCGTTACCGTACGATTCCAAACCGGCTCGGCAACGCCTTGATGCACCGGTGGTGCCCGTCGGCGGCCTCCAGTCGTTCTGGCAAAACGCTCGGAGTCGCGGCGCTTCGTTTCGCAAGGGGCTTTTCCTTCGGCAACCGGTCAAAGCAAAGGGGCGACGCCGACGGCGTCGCCCCTTTGCTTTGAGCTTTCGATCGATGAGCGGCATTTGACGTTGCCGCTGTTGTCTCAACTGTCGAAGCGGCCGGAAGCGTGGGCCAGCATGGTGTAGACCTTGCCGGTATCCGAAGTGAGGTAGCCCCGACCCACTGCTCCGTCTGCATCGTCCGGTGACACGTCGCCAAGCAGCTTCTCGAAGTCTGCGAT
>JBBSUS010000452.1:0-3131 GCA_038234195.1 Hyphomicrobiales bacterium
AGTCCTCGAGCTTGTCGCGGGCCTCCTTGTCGGTGCGGCCGGTGACGATGGTCGCGCCGAGGAAGATCTTGATGGCGTCCGTCCCGCGGCCGAGGGCTTCGGCCTGGGCGCGGATGTCGGTGACGAGGGCGTCGATGGCGTCGGGCTTCTGGCCGTTGACGAAAACGCATTCGGCGTGGCTGGCGGCAAAGCGCCGGCCGCGGGTGGAGGCACCGGCCTGGAACAGCAGCGGCGTGCGCTGCGGCGTGGGCGCCACGAGATGCATCGCGTCGACGCGGTATTGCGGGCCTTCGTGATGGATCGCCCGGACCTTGGCCGGATCGGCATAGACGCCGCTCGCCTTGTCGGCGAGGACGGCGTCGGCGTCCCAGGAGTGCTCCCAGAGCGCCTTGACGAGGGCCATGTATTCGTCGGCCAGATCATAGCGGTCATCATGGGCCATCTGGCCGCTCATGCCGATCGCCCTTGCGGCGCTGTCGAGATAGCCGGTGACGATGTTCCAGGCGATGCGTCCGTTCGTCAGCTGGTCGAGGCTCGACATGCGGCGGGCGAAGACGAACGGTTGCTCGTTGGACAGGTTGGCGGTGACACCGAAGCCGAGATGGGTGGTGACGCTCGCCATCGCCGGGATCAGCAGGCTCGGATCGAGGAGCGGCACCTGCACGCCGGCCTTGATCGCCGCGTCCGGCGAGCCGCCGAAGACGTCGTAGACGCCGAGGACATCGGCGAAGAAGATGCCGTCGAAGAGGCCTTGCTCGAGGCTCCTGGCGTATTCGGTCCAGTAGGCGAGCTCGCCATAGCGCGTCGACTGGTCGCGGGGATGGGTCCAGAGGCCCTGGCTGATGTGGCCGGGGGTGGCCATCTCGAAGGCGTTGAGGCGAATCTCGCGTGGCATGGTCGCCCCTTGGACAGAACCGGGAAGCTCAGCTTCCGTAGTAGAAATAGATCGCCACCGACGTCGCCAGGCCGACCAGCACGTTCATCGGCGCGCCGATCTTGACGAAGTCGAGGAAGCGGTAGTTGCCGGCCGCGTAGACCAGCGTGTTGGTCTGGTAGCCGATGGGCGTCGCGAACGAGGCCGAGGCGCCGAACATGACCGCGACGACGAGGGCGCGGGGCTCGATGCCGAGGGCGGCCGCCAGGCTGATCGCGACCGGCGTCACGACGACGGCGACGGCGTTGTTGGTGACGATCTCGGTCAGCACCGAGGAGATCGCATAGACGACGAGGATGACCACGAGCGGCGAGGCGTTGGCGAGCATCGGCTGGATCAGCCCGACGATGAGTTCGATGACGCCGGCTTTCTGCATGCCGAGGCCGATCGCCAGCATCGCGAAGATCAGCACCAGGATGTCGCCATGAATCGACCGCCAGGCCTCGTCGGCATCGAGCACGCGCACCAGCAGCAGGACGGCGATGGCGACGATCGCCAGCACCTGGATCGACGCAAGGCCGGTCGCCGCGACGACGACCACGGCGGCCAGCGCGCCGATGGCCACCGGCGCCTTGCGGCGGCGGAACGGCCGGGCCTTCGACAGGTCGACGCCGATCAGGTCGTTGAGGTCGGCGATGCGGGCGATTTCCTCGGGACGGCCCTGCAGCAGCAGCCGGTCCGCGGGGCGCAGCTTGGTGTCGTGGAAGGACGGGCCCGGCACGTGGCGATGGCGCTGGACGCCAAGCACCGCGACGCCGCTGCCGGACATGCCCGAAAGCTCCGACACCCGGCGGCCGGTGCCGCGCCGATGCGGCGCGACGGTCGCCTCGACGACGACGCGCTCGTCGTCGTCGCGGGTCGAGGCGCTGACCCGCGCCACGCGGAAGCTTTCGTTGGTGTTGAGCGTCAGGAGCTCTTCGGGCGTCGCGAACAGCACGATGCGGTCGGCCTTGCGGATTTCTATCTCGCCGATGTCGCGGCGCAGTGTTTCGGTGCCGCGCTTGATGGCGACGGGCCGGATGCCGCGGCCGGCAAAGGCGCTCGAGTCCTTGAGCGGCTTGCCGATGCTCCCGGCGCCTTCGCGCACCACGATCTCGGTGAAGTAAAGATCGTTCGTCTTGTCGCCGATCACGTCGCCGGCGGAGGTCCGCGACGGGAGCAGCAACGGGCCGACGATCAGCAGGTAGATCAGCCCGGAGGCGGCCGTGACGAGGCCGACGGGGGTGATCTCGAAGATCGAGAAGGCCTCCAGCCCCTGGCCGCGGGCGACGCCGTCGACGAGGAGGTTGGTCGAGGTGCCGATCAGTGTGCAGGTGCCGCCGAGGATGGTCAGGAAGGAGAGGGGGATCAACAGGCGCGTCGAGGCGATGCCGAGCGTCTTGGAGACCTCGGCGACGATCGGAATGAAGACGATGACTACCGGCGTGTTGTTCATGAAGGCCGAGGCGACGAGGACGCCTGCCGCCATGATGGCGAGGGTCGTCTTCGGCCGGTCGCCGACCCGCGAGACCAGCCAGCCTGCTGCTGCCTCCAGCGTTCCGGTTCGCACCAGCGCGCCGGACAGGACGAACATCGCGGCGATGGTGATTGGCGCCGAGTCGGAGAAGACGGAAGAAAATTCCTTGCCGTCGAGATAGCCCAGCACCAGGAACGTCACGGCCCCGGCCACCGCGACGACCTCGGGCGGGTAGAGTTCGAGCGCGAAGGCCACGAAGACCAACAATACGATGGCCAGGCCGATGAAGGCGGAGTAGTCCGTCAGAAACGCGTGCATGCCCCACCAGGTCATCGATTTGCCACGACGTTGAATTGCAAGGCCTCCGGACTTTGGCAAGGGCCATCATGCGCCCTTGACTTGCACCGGGGTTTGCCGCGCGGCTTGCCCCCGGATTTGCGGCCGGGTAGGGGCTGACGGCACGCACCGGTCACGCGCGGTTCGGGCGGCCATCGACCGCAGAACCGCGTCGAGCGGCGGCAGCGCGGACGCGTGCTTTTGCCATGAGGGGCGCGGATGAGCCGCCCCGGCGCAGCCACAGGCAGCATCCGCGGTCCATGCGCGATGAACAGGGAGGTGACGATGCCGGCGAGCTTCTTTTCGACCTATCTGCCGTTGATCTGCGCGATCGTTCTCGAAACCATCGGCACATCCTTCCTGCAGGCCTCGCAGCAATTCACCAGGCCCTGGCCGACGGCGGCG
>JBBSUS010000453.1:0-3131 GCA_038234195.1 Hyphomicrobiales bacterium
CGTTCGATGTGAAGAAATAGGCGATCCCCTCCTGGATCACGGTTCCCCACAGCAGCGTGGCGGTTAGTATGAAGATCTCGCGCTCCTCCTTGGCGATCACCTTGGAGTGCTCGATCGGACGAACGACCAGGAAATAGGTGACGAAGGTCGCTCCGAGACAGGCCGCGACGCCGATCAGTGCGCCCAGATATGCGCCGGTGTCGAGATAGCGGTTGGCGGCCCAGGCCGCTGTCGCGGCAAGCACCATCAGTGCGCCGTGGCTGAGGTTGAGAACACCGGAAATGCCGAAGATGAGGGTAAAGCCGGTCGCGGCCAGCGCGTAGAGCGCGCTGACAGCGAAGCCATCGACGAGGATCTGGACTGCCAGCAACATGGGTTCCCGCTTCCGCCGGCGATGCCGGTCTCGACTGTTTTAAAGGGGGAAGGAAGGCCGCCCGCGAAGCGGACGGACCGAGTGTCCGTGCAAAGGAAGGCCGCCCGCGAAGCGGACGGCCCGGGCGCCGTCGAAAGCGCCTATTGCTTGCCGACCTTGACGAAGGCGGGGAACTTGGGTTCGCCCTTGGCGAGCTTCTTCGGCCAGATCGCGACCTGCTCGTCGCCTTGGTACTGGAGCAGAAGGCCGTTGATCGTGTCCGGCCCGACCACGAGACCGTGAGCAAACTTGTCGCCCTTCGGGTGGAATTTGATCTGCCCGATCGTCCCGGTGTAGTCGGTCTTCTCCAGCGCATCGACCAGCTTTTCGGAATCGGTCGATCCGGCGCGCTTCACGGCGTCGGCGATGTAGTAGACCTCGTCATAGGCGGTGTAACCGGCATAGGACGGGTAATTGCCGTATTTCGCCTTGAAGGCCTTGGCGAACGGGATGGTCTTTTCGGTGATCGCGACGTCAGGCGCATCGACCGCCTGGAAGACGATGCCGTCGGTTGCGCCGTTCGTCTCGTTCCAGAACGTGCTGTTGGAGGCCTGCGAGTTGACGCCGGCCATCGGGATTGGGATCTGCTGGTTCTTCCACTGCACGACCGGCTGTGTGCCGATATGACTGATGCCGGTGATGATGATGTCCGGTTTCTTCGCCATGATCTGGTTGAAGATCGGCGTGAAATCGTTGGTGTCGGGCGAGACGCGGATGTGGTCGACGACCTCGAGGCCGATCTTCGGCAGGCATTTTTCGTATTCGGCATCGAGCGGCGTCGTCCAGGCCGCATCCTCGCTGAAGATCACCGCCTTGGTCATCTTGTAGGGGTCGACGAAGATGTCCTTGACCCCGGCACAGACGGAATCCGCGAGCGCCGTCGAAGTCAGATAGCCGTGGAAGCTGTACTTGTTGGTGTCGTAGTTGTCGTGGACGGCCTTGGTGATGAGGTCGCTCGCGGCGCCCGGCGTCACCATCGGGGTCTTCAGGCGTGCAGCCCATGGCTCCAGCGCCAGCACGACCTCCGACACGTAACTGGCGATCACGGCGTTGACGCCATCCTGCTGCACGGCGCGCTGGAATGCGCGAACACCCTCGGCGGCCGAACTGTGGTCGTCATAGGCGACGATCTCGACCTTGCGCCCGTCGATGCCGCCCTTGGCGTTGATCTCGTCGGCGGCAAGTTGCGCCGCCTGCGGGATCGAGGCGCCGGCCACCGCCTGATTTTCGGCGATCACGCCGATCTTGATCGGGTCGGCGGCGTGCGCAGGCCCGGTGGCGCCGATCAGCGCGGCAGCCGCCGTCGTCGCGGCCAGCGTCGTCAGAACGCCGAACGCGCTGCGCATTTTCAATGATTTCATGATGCTTTCCTCCCGTTGCGGACCGTCCTCTCCCAAGAACGGCCGATGGTCGCACGGCCACCGGACCAGGATCATAAGCCTATCTTAATTGAAACGTCCACTGCATCGGGTATCCACGACGATAGGGGCGCCGAAGCCTCACGAACCGTTCACGCCGCGCGCGACCGTGCCGTTGTCGCGAGCCAAGCGGTGAAGTCGCTCGTCTGTGACGGGTCAAGCCGCAGCCCGTGCTTGGTGCGGCGCTCCAGAATGTCTGCCGCCGTCGTGGCCCATTCCTCGTTGATGAGATAGCGCGCCTCGGCCTCGTAGAGGGTTGCGCCGAAATGGCGGCCGAGATCGGCCAAACTCCTGGCCGAGCCGACGATCCGCTCGATGCGCGTTCCATACAGCCGCGCATAATGATGTGCGAGATCCGGCGGCAGGAAGGGATAGCGCCCTGAAACCTCCTTGAGGAAGGCATCAAAATCAGCATTCGGAATGTCGCCGCCGGGCAGCGGCACGCGCGCGGTCCAAGCCTTTCCCATCTGCGGGAAGTGATCCTTCAGCTTGTCGAGCCCGTGTTCGGCGAGTTCGCGATAGGTGGTGATCTTGCCGCCGAAGATGTTCAGCATCGGCGCCTCTCCCTCGCGCCCGTCGAGATCGAACACGTAATCGCGGGTCACCGCCGACGGGTTCTCGGCATCGTCCTCGAGGAGCGGGCGGACACCCGAGAAGGAATGCAGGATGTCGTCCTGTGTCAGCTGCTTCCTGGTGTAGCGGTTCACTGCCGACAAAAGGTAGTCGATCTCTTTTTCCTCGATGCTCACATCGCCTGCATCCCCGTCATAGGGAATGTCCGTGGTTCCGATCAGGCAGAGATCACCCTGGTACGGGTTGACGAAGATGACCCGCTTGTCGGTGTTCTGGAACAGGAAGGCATTGGATGTGTCCCAGAACTTCTTGACGACGAGGTGGCTGCCCTTGACCAGCCGTACCCGTCGCGACGAGTTCTGCCGCGCAACGCTGCGGATGATGTTTTCCACCCAGGGACCGGCCGCATTGACGACGGAACGGGCCTTCACGGTCACCTCCGTGCCGTCCTGGCGCTTCAGGACCGCGTTCCACAGAATGCCCTCGCGGGTGAGCGAAGCGACGGCGGTGCGTGTCAGGATGGTTCCGCCACGCTCCCGGGCGTCGACGGCGTTCAGGACGACGAGGCGGGCGTCGTCGACCCAGCAGTCGGAGTATTCGAACGCCTTGGAATATTGATCCTTGATCGCAGCACCCTCCGGCGCCGTGCGGAGGTCGAGGGTGCGGGTGCCCGGCAGCTTCTTGCGACCGCCGAGGTGGTCGTAGAGGAAGAGGCCGAGGCGCACGAG
>JBBSUS010000454.1:0-3129 GCA_038234195.1 Hyphomicrobiales bacterium
AGCGCCTTGCGGTCGAAGCCGCTGCCGTCCGTTTTGGCGGGCGCATAAGTGCCGTCCATCACATCGGGCTCGACCGCCTCAGGGAAGGGGGCGAGCAGCTTCTTCTCGTGCTCTGTCGCCGCCTTGCCAAGGCTCGACAGGGCCGAATTCTGAAAGAAGCTGCCTGTGCGGGCGTAGGCGCCGTAATAGAGAGTTTGGTTGACCCATTCGAAATCGAACAGCATCGACAAGGCCTTGCGCACCGCCTTGTCCTTGAACACGTCGCGGCGGGTGTTGAAGACGAAGCCCAGCATATTGGCTGGCGCGCCACTGGTGAAGCTATCCTTGAGGACATCCCACTTGATCACCGCCGGAAAATCGTAGGCGGTGCGCCAATGGTTCGGATCGCCCTCGATATAGACGTAGGAAAGCCCCTTCTTGAAGGCTTCGAACTGGGCGTTGGAATCGCGATAATAGTCGATGCGAATGGTGTCGTAATTGTCGACACCCTTCATGATCGGAAGGTCCTTGCCCCAGTAGTCCGGGTTCTTCTTGTAGACGATGCGTTGGCCCGGCACGACCTCGTCGATGACATAGGGCCCCGAGCCGATCACCGGCTTCAGTGTGGTCTGCTCGAAGGTCGCCTCGTCGAAGGCGTGCTTCGGAAGGACGGGAAGCCCTGAGATGAGGAGCGGCGTCTCGCGGTCTGCCGTGTCGTCGAAGGTGAAGCGAACACCGTGCTCGCCGACCTTCTCGATCTTGACGGCCGGGCGCAGCCAGTTCGCGTACATCGGGCGCCCGTGTTCGCGCAGCATCTTGACCGTGAAGAGCACGTCCTCCGGCGTGACCGGTTGGCCGTCGGAGAACTTCGCCCTCGGGTCAAGCTGGAACTCGATGAAAGACCTCTCCGCATCGGTCTCCACGGTCTTGGCGAGAAGGCCATACATTGTGAAGGGCTCGTCCTGGGAGCGCTGCATCAGCGGCTCGAAGACCAGATTGCCGAATTGCTTGTCGAACCAGATGCCGCGGGCCGTCGTCAGTGCGCCACGCACGATCACCGGGTTGAGGTTGTCGAACGTGCCGTAGACGCCGTAGCGCATTTCACCGCCCTGCGGCGCGTCCGGGTTGACGTAGGGCAGGTGATCGAAACTGGCGGGCAGGGCGGGGTCGCCCTGCATCGCCAACGCATGCATCGGCGCAGCAACCGCACCGGCCGGCCAGGTGGCAGCGAGGGCGATCAGCGCAGAGGCGATACGGAGGGCGCGCAAGGCGCGCAAAGAGGTGATCCGCATGAAAGCGATGTGGACTCCGGTTCGTTTGATCATGTCCGTTTGGCACGACAAGCTTGTGCATCGCTCACCACCGTGGCGAAAGGGTGAAGCTGCAGCATGGATCTCTTTGATGATCGGGCCGCCTTGCGCCATCAGTCTTCAAACGGCCGCATTTGCGCCAGAGGGCGATGGTCGGTAAACCTGCTGCGTTTACATGCGAATTTACGCCGAGAGGAATTGAGGCCTGTGATGCACCGTCTTTCCAACGCTTCCACCATGCTGATCGCCGCCGGTTTGATCGGTGCCGCGTCGCTGGTGGGCGGCGTGAACGCCGCCCATGCCCAGGCAGCCACGCCTGCCGCCGGTGGGCAGCCTGCCGCCGGCGCGGCCGCTCCGGCCGAATGGTTCAAGGTTTGCTCGAAGCAGGGCGACAACGAGATCTGCAACACCCAGTACACGATGATTGCCGACACGCGTCAGCTGATCACTGCGGTGAATCTGATCAACGTCAAGGGCAAGGTGAACCAGAAGGTCGTGCAGGCCGTGGTGCCGACCGGCCGGGTCATTCCTGCCGGCGTGCAGATGAAGGTCGACGGCAACGCGCCGCAGACGCTGAACTATTCGGTCTGCTTCCCGGACCGCTGCATCGCCGAAGCCGAACTGACCGACGCGATGGTCAACACCATGAAGAAGGGCAACCAACTGACGGTCACGTCGATCAATTTCCAGCGCCAGGCCAACCCTGTTCAGATCACCTTGTCGGGGTTCACCGGCGCCTATGATGGCGCGCCGAAGCAGCAGCCGGAGTTGGCTCAACGCCAGGAAGAGCTGAACAAGGCTCTGCAACAGCAGGCCGATGAGCGTCGCAAGAAGTTCGAGGCGGCTCAGAACGCAGCCAAGGACGGCAGCGGCGCGGCAGCCCAGTAAATCTCTCCGATTGTGGAGTGCTGACGGCGGCTCAGGCCGCCGTCTTGCGTTTCAGGCCGTGGGTGTGTTCCGCCGAGCGGTGCCTGTTAGAGAACGGATCGCGCCCCAGAACGAACCGACGTCAGTTCCGATGCTCGCCCTTGAGATGATAGATGCCGTCCACCGGGCCGTTGAAAATGTCGCCGATCCGGGGATGGCGCACAGGTCCGCCCGTATCGTCCGGCAACAGGTTCTGCTCGGACACATAGGCGATATATTCGCTTTCGGAGTTCTCGGCGAAGAGATGATAGAAGGGTTGGTCCTTGCGCGGGCGGACCTCTTCCGGGATCGACAGGTACCATTCCTCGGTGTTGTCGAATTCGGGGTCGACGTCGAAGATCACCCCGCGAAACGGAAAAATCCGGTGGCGAACGATCTGGCCGATGAAAAAGCGCGCGGTTTGCATGAACGTCGGGACTCCCTTGAGTTTGAGGAGATAGACAATCCACGCGTCGCAACGCAAGCTGCCCGCATTACCGCCACGCCTGAATTCCCGATGATGCCTGCCTTCACCCAACTGCCGATGTCCGCCCGTTGATCGCGATCATCGGGCTGATCGCCCCATTTTTTGCCCTGATTGCTCTTGGCCTCGTCTGCGGTCGTATTTTTCGCCATTCCGTCGATGGCCTCGCCTGGCTTAACGTCTTCGTCGTCTATCTCGCCTTGCCGGCGCTGTTCTTTCAGCTGCTGTCGAAGACGCCGGTGGAAAAACTCGCGAGTGCCGGGTTCATCACCGCCACGACGCTCGGCACTTTCATCATCTTCGTTTTCGGGCTGACGCTGGCGCTTCTCGGCAACCGCGGCGACTTGCGCGCGGCAACCATTCAAGGGCTCGCCGGCGCCTATGGCAATATCGGCTTCATGGGTCCAGGGCTGGCTCTGGCGGCATTCGGGCCGGACGCCGCCGTGCCGG
>JBBSUS010000455.1:0-3123 GCA_038234195.1 Hyphomicrobiales bacterium
GGGACGCTCGGAGTCGCTGAGCGACAGGACGCCGAGCCGATCGCCGCCGGCCTCGATCGCCGCCACCACATCCTGCCCGTCGATGCCGACCGCCAGCGGCACGGTGAAGCCGAAATAGAAGCGCGCAGTCTCCACCGCCGCCACCAAGTCGCCGTCGCCGGCGACGATCACGTCGAAGGGCGCCTGCAGCGCGGTGAAGGTCGAGATGATCTCGCGCCAGAGATGCTCCATGGCGGTGAGCGGCAGATGGCCCGAATGGCGATCGGCCAGGCGCCGCATCATATCGGCCTCGCGGCCCGGCCGGAACGCTGCGCCGTCGCGGTTCGTGCCCTTGATGACGATCAATTCGTCGATGACGCTCGCCCGCTGCATCAAAAGCCGGTGCACCGACTCGTCGATTGCGTCGATCTTGGCGCGCAGTTCGATCAGGCGGGATGGATCACCGGACGGGCCGGCTTCAGAACCGCGGGGGCTGCCGATGGGGCGATCGGTCATGCGAGGAGCCTTTCGGCGCGATGAGAGGGTAGGGTCGGATGAACGAGGGTGCCGCGCCTTCTAGCGGGCCGCGCGGCGGAAGGCAAAACGGCGCGGCGTTCGTCGATGCCGGAGAAAGATTGCCCGATGGGACTGGGCGGCTTATCTGTGGCGCCCCGGACCGGAACGGTTCAAGGTTCCGCAGGGCCCCCATCGGCCATGCGAGAGATTTTCAGGACGCCGTGAAGCCGCAGCCATGATCGAAGCCGCCATCAACGACGACGCTCTTGCCCACTCGCCCGGTAGCCGCGAGGCCAACCAGCCGTCGAGCCCGGTCGCTTTTTTCGGCGTAGACGAACCGCTCCAGCTCGACGCGGGCCGCGACCTCAGCCCCTTTCAGATCGCCTACAACACATACGGCACCTTGAACGCGGATGGGAGCAACGCGATCCTCGTCTGCCACGCGCTGACGGGCGACCATTATTGCGCCAGCCAGTCGCCGATCACCGGCAAGCCGGGCTGGTGGTCCTCGATCATCGGCGAGGGCAAGCCGATCGACACGTCGAAATTCTTCGTCATCTGCTCCAATGTCATCGGCGGCTGCATGGGCTCCACCGGCCCGGCCTCGACCGATCCCGCGACGGGCGAGCCCTACGGCCTGACCCTGCCGGTCATCACCATCCGCGACATGGTGCGGGCGCAGAAGATGCTGGTGAACCGGCTCGGCGTCGAGACGCTCTTTGCAGTCATCGGCGGCTCGATGGGCGGCATGCAGGTGCTGCAATGGACGGTGAGCTATCCCGAGATGGTGTTTGCCGCCCTGCCGATCGCCACTGGTGCGCGCCATTCCTCCCAGAACATCGCGTTCCACGAGATCGGGCGGCAGGCGGTGATGGCCGACCCGGATTGGTGCGGCGGGCGCTATTTCGCCAAGGGCAAGCGGCCGCACAAGGGACTTGCGGTCGCGCGGATGACCGCGCACGTGACCTATCTTTCGGAGATGGCGTTGCAGCGCAAATTCGGCCGCAACCTGCAGGACCGCGAGACGCTGGGCTTCGGGTTCGACGCCGACTTCCAGATCGAAAGCTATCTGCGCCACCAGGGCATGACATTCGTCGACCGCTTCGACGCCAACTCCTATCTCTACATGACCCGCGCGATGGACTATTTCGACATCGCCGCCGACTATGACGGTCGGCTCGCCAACGCCTTCAAGGGCGCCAACACCCGCTTCTGCCTCGTCTCCTTCTCGTCGGACTGGCTGTTTCCGACCGAGGAAAGCCGGGCGGTCGTGCACGCCCTGAACGCGGCGGCGGCATCCGTCTCCTTCGTCGAGGTCGACACGGACAGGGGCCATGATGCCTTCCTACTCGACGAGCCGGACTTCTTCGCGGCGATCGATGGCTTCGTGTCGTCCGCCGGCCGGCTGCGGGGGCTATGACGATGGCCGAAGCCACGCCTGCCGCCCCTGTCGAGGGCACGCCTGTTGCGACCAGCGACGCGGTTGCGACTTCCCCTTCGAACCGCGTCGATCTCGACATCATTGCCGATCTCGTTACGCCCGGCAGCCGCGTTCTCGACGTCGGCAGCGGCGACGGAGCGCTGCTCGCCATGCTGGAAAAGCGCCGTCAGGTCGACGCGCGCGGCATGGAACTCAGCCAGGCCGGCGTCAACGAATGCGTCGCGCGGGGCCTCTCGGTCATTCAGGGCGATGCCGACCGGGATCTCGTTCACTATCCGGACGGCGCCTTCGACTTCGTCATCCTGTCCCAGACCATCCAGGCGACGCGCAATCCGAAGATCGTCCTTACCGAACTGCTGCGAATCGGCAACCGGGCGATCGTCTCGTTCCCGAATTTCGGCCATTGGTCGACGCGCCTGTCGCTCGGGTTTCGGGGCCGCATGCCGGTGACGGCAAACCTCACCCACGCCTGGTACGAGACGCCGAACATCCATTTCTGCACCATCCGGGATTTCGTGGCGCTGGCCGACGAGATCGGCGCCACGGTGGAAACGGCGATGGCCCTGAATGCGACCGGTCACAGGATGGGCATGAAGCTCCCCTGGTCGTTCTGGAACGTGTTCGGGCAACAGGCGGTGTTTGTACTGAGGCGGTGAGGGGCGGAAGGATAGTGTCTCAACGCGGTAAATGTCCGGCGATAAAGAACGCATAAACCGCATTATAGAATGGGCGGTTATTCATGATGTGGATCGCTTTTGACCGGGACCGCCTCGTTCAATTCAGACCAAAAATCCATGCCCTCTCGGCGATTACAATCGACCGCCACTCATGCGCAGGAACCGGGAGTAGTGACGGTGAGTGCGCGAACAATGTGCGCGTTGGTATTCACGCGCGGCTATCGCGCTGGGTAATACGACTGATGGCTTGAGCTAGAGCGACAAAATCAGAAGAAATCAGGTCCGCGCTGAAAAATTCATCTGCTTTCTTCCCGCCTTCGATCAATTCGTTCGCTAACGCACTGATCGACCAATTCGAGACGGCAGCGAACCGCTCCCAACGCCACCATGGCCATGGACCTCGACCACCCGGCACGACCCGAACAGCCTCATCAAGAAGCGTTATACGCTCGCTGATACGCGGAATGTTCTCAGTTTCGCGACCTTCATCGGTGTCTGGATTAAGTGCAA
>JBBSUS010000456.1:0-3121 GCA_038234195.1 Hyphomicrobiales bacterium
ACACCAACAGCTTCAAGTCGGACGTCCTCGACAGCGACAAGCCCGTCGTCGTCGATTTCTGGGCCGAATGGTGCGGTCCCTGCAAGATGATCGCTCCGAGCCTCGAAGAAATCTCCAACGAGATGGACAACATCCAGATCGCCAAGGTCAATATCGACGAGAACCCGGACATCGCCGCCCAGTTCGGTATCCGCTCCATCCCGACGCTGATGATCTTCAAGGATGGCAAGCACGCCGACACGATGGTGGGCGCCCAGTCGAAGTCGAAGCTTCTCGAATGGATCAAGGGCGCGGCATAACGCTCTCCGCCCGTTTCACGTGAATCGCAAAGGTCCGGGTGGCGACGCCCGGGCCTTTTTTGGTCAGCTCCTCGTAGCGTGCCGATACCGGCAGGCGCAAAGCACTTGAAATCTCGGGCTCAGCGCGGCGCGAGCTTGCTTTCAGCGAGCACCGCGCCGGCCAGATAAAGCGAGCCGCACACGAGAAAGCGCGGTGGCGTGCCGCCGTCCCAGCCGGCCGACACCATGCGGATCGCCTCCTCTACCGAGGCGCAGGGCTCGGCGTCGAGACCGGCGTCGCCGGCCGCCATGGCGAGGACGACCGGATCGATGCCGGCGTCCGACTGCTCGACCGGAACAGTGAAGACGTGCCGGGCGATCCCGGCAAAGGCCCTGAAGAAACCGACCGGATCCTTGGTGTTGATCATGCCGGCAATCAGAAAGAGCGGCCGCGCGACCCGCTCCTCGAGGTCCGCCAGCGTTTCGGCGATGGCAACGCCGGCGCCGGGATTGTGGCCTCCGTCGAGCCAGAGTTCCGAGCCGGGAACAGCCGCACGATAGAGCGGGCCGGAGGTGATCTGCTGCATGCGCGCCGGCCATTCGACGTGGGAGAGGCCGGTTTCGATCGCCTCGGGGCTCGGATCGAAACCGGCATGGCGGAGCGTCGCGATGGCAGTCGCGGCGTTCGACACTTGGTGGCGTCCCGGCAATTTCGGCATCGGCAGATCGAGCAGCCCGGCCTCGTCCTGATAGACCATGCGGCCGTGCTCTTCATAGGCGAAGAAATCCTGGCCGTAGACGAGGAGCGGCGCGCCGGCCCTGTCGGCCATGGCCGTCAGCACGTCGAGCGCCACGGATTCATTCTGCTGGCCGACGATCACCGGCACGCCGCGCTTGATGATGCCACCCTTTTCCGCCGCGATCAGTTCCACCTTGTCGCCGAGATAGGATTGGTGATCGAGGGAGATCGAGGTGATCACCGTCGCCACCGGCTTGTCCATGACGTTGGTCGCATCGAAGCGCCCGCCAAGACCGACCTCGATCAATGCCACATCGGCCGGATGGCCGGCGAACAGCAAAAAGGTAACGGCCGTCAGGATCTCGAAGACGGTGATCGGCGCGCCGGCATTGGCTTCGGCAGCGCGGGCGACGGCATCGGCGAGCGTGCGGTCGTCGACAAGCTGCCCTGGCGCATTCTCCCTGCCAAGCCGGTAGCGTTCGTGCCAGGTGACGAGATGCGGGGAGGTGTGGACATGGGTCGAACGGCCATCGCCTTCCAGGATCGCCCGGCAGAAGGCGGTGACGGAGCCCTTGCCGTTGGTGCCGGCAATGTGGATCACCGGCGGCAAGCGATTTTGTGGGTTGCCCAGATCGGCCAGCAGGCGCTTGATCCGGTCGAGCGAGAGATCGAAGCCCTTGGGATGCTTCAGCATCAGGGCGTCGATCTCGGCCGAGGCGAGCGACATCGTGCTCACAGGATCGGTCGAAGGTCTGGGAAGGGGCGGACGGGCGAGGACATGGATCCAGGCCTCAGGATGCCGGCAGCGGTTCGGCGGGGAGCGCCGCCGTCTCTCGCGCTTCGATGGTCGTCATCGGTGCCACATCCGCATTCTCGTCCTCCGGTCCTCGCGCAGGCGCCAGATCGGCCGGTGCCTTAGTCAAAAGCTTCAAGAGATTGCCGATGGTGGCCTTCAGCTCGTGGCGGTGGACAACCATGTCGACCATGCCGTGGGCCATGAGATATTCGGCGCGCTGAAAACCGTCGGGCAGCTTCTCGCGGATCGTCTGCTCGATGACCCGGGCGCCGGCGAAGCCGATCACCGCGCCGGGCTCGGCAATGTGGACGTCACCCAGCATCGCGTAGGACGCCGTGACGCCGCCGGCGGTCGGGTTGGTGAGCACGACGATATAGGGAAGCCCCGCCTCCTTCAGCATCTCCACCGCCACCGTGGTGCGCGGTAGCTGCATCAGCGACAGGATCCCCTCCTGCATGCGCGCACCGCCAGAGGCCGAGAACAGCACCAGCGGACGGCGCTCCGCGATCGCCGTTTCGAAGGCGCGCACGATCGCCTCGCCCGCCGCCATGCCGAGCGAACCACCCATGAAGGCGAAATCCTGGACGACGGCCATGATCCCGACGCCGCCGAGATCACCCTTGGCAGCCAGGATCGCATCGTCCATCTCGGCCTTGGCGCGATACTCCTTCAGTCGGTCGGTGTAGCGCTTGGAATCGCGGAACTTCAGCGGATCGAGCGGCGCCTTGGGCAGCTCGATCGGCTCGAAGGCGCCATTGTCGAGGAAGGATTTCAGCCGGTCCTTGGCACGGATGCGCATGTGGAAGCCGGAGGACGGGATGACCCACTGGTTGGCTTCCAGATCCTTGTGAAAGACCATCTCGCCGGTTTCGGGACATTTGATCCACAGATTCTCGGGCACTTCGCGGGTCGCGAGGAGGCTCGATATCTTCGGGCGGACGTAGTTGGTAATCCAGTTCACGGTTCGGTCTGTCCCGTCAGTTCAAACGATGGGTCGCACATGGACGTTCAATCGGGCCTTGGCAAGGCATCGGCTGCACGACGTGCGGTCTCGACCCGGCCAGGCGATGTGGTTCGCGCCCCTGTCGCCCGCAAGCCTTGCTCGCACATCGCCGAGGCGAAGCCGTTCTGCTCGTCTTGCGCTTTGCCCTCCGGCTCGAGTGCCGAGGCTTGGTCTCGTCGGCGCAGGACCGTCAATCCCCCGTCGCCCTCAGGCGTCGGCAAGTCGGGCGGCGCGCACGCCGCCAGCGATTTCGCCGACGAGCCGCGTCACGGCCTCGACCGTGCCCGGTCCGGCCTTGCCGTCGA
>JBBSUS010000457.1:0-3108 GCA_038234195.1 Hyphomicrobiales bacterium
ACATCGTCGACGTGGCGGTCGCAGAGGGGGCCATCCGTCGCAACGACGCCGTCGTCTCCTCGAACCGAAGCCACATAGAGCAGGTCGCCGATGCGGCTGGCATCCAGTTTCGCCTGCTCAACCGGAGCAAGGGGCCGGCGGTGCGTGGGCCCCGCACACAGGCCGACCGGAAGCTCTACCGGCAGGCGATGCAATCGGCGATCGCGGAACATGCCGGCCTTGAAGTGATCGAGTCGGATGTGTCCGATCTGAACCTCGACGTGGAAAACACCGTAACCGGTGTGGTGCTCGGTGATGGCAGGTCCTTCACGTGTCGCGCGGTCATCCTCACCACGGGTACGTTTCTTCGCGGACTGATTCATCTCGGCAGTCGGAAAATTCCGGCCGGGCGAATGGGCGAGGATGCGTCGACGGGGCTTTCCGCAACGCTGGCCCGCCTCGGACTGACGCTCGGCAGGCTGAAGACCGGGACCCCTGCCCGGCTGGATGGGGGCACGATCGATTGGACCGGCCTGGATCGGCAGGCACCGGACGATGAGCCGGTGCCCTTCTCCTATCTCACCACCCGGATTGCCAACCCGCAGATCGACTGCGGCATCACCCGCACGACGCCTGGGACACACGCGATCATTCGCGACAACCTGGCGCGTTCGGCCCTCTATTCGGGTCAGATCGAGGGGGTCGGCCCGCGCTATTGCCCCTCCATCGAGGACAAGATCGTCAAGTTCGGCGACCGCGACGGCCACCAGGTGTTCCTGGAGCCGGAGGGGCTCGACGACGATACGATTTATCCCAATGGCCTGTCGACGTCGCTCCCCGAGGCGGTGCAGAGCCTTTTCCTGCGCTCGATCCCGGGCCTCGAACGGGTCGTGATCCGCAAGCCCGGCTACGCAATCGAATACGATCACGTCGATCCACGTGAACTCGACCGTACCCTTGCGGTGCGCCGAGCCAGCGGGCTGTATCTGGCTGGCCAGATCAACGGCACGACGGGCTACGAGGAAGCGGCAGCTCAGGGTTTGATCGCCGGGCTCAACGCCGCCCTGTTCGCCGGCGGCTCAAAACCCTTCGTCCTTGGACGCGCCGATGCCTATATCGGGGTGATGATCGACGACCTGACGCGGACCGGGGTGTCGGAGCCCTATCGGATGTTCACCTCGCGGGCCGAATTCCGGCTCTCGTTGTGGGCCGACAATGCCGACCGCCGTTTGACGCCGCTTGGCATCGGGCTCGGCATCGTCGATCAGCGGCGGCAGACCGTGTTCGAGGCCAGCGAGGCGGCACTGCATGGCGCACGCCAAACTCTGGAAGGCAATAACATCACCCCGAGCGAGGCGACGCACCACGGCCTCGTTCTCAATCAGGACGGCAGGCGTCGCTCGGCCTGGCAACTTCTGGCGCAGAAGGACATGACGCTCGATCGCCTGACGCAGATCTGGCCGTCGCTGTCATCCATCCAAGGTCTGACCCGGGAGCGTGTCGAGATCGAGGCTGCGTACGATGTCTATCTTGACCGGCAGCGTCGCGATCAGGACAAGCTGCGGCGCGACGAAGGCCGCGCGATCCCGTCCGACCTGGACGTTTCGAGCTTGAAGGGACTGTCGAACGAATTGCGCCAGAAGCTGATGGCCCGGCGTCCGGCGTCCATCGCGGAGGCGGAGGCAATCGACGGCATGACACCAGCCGCCCTCGCCCTCCTGCTGGTCGCGATCCGACGTCATGAGACCGCACATGCAGCGTGAGCGCGAGGGCCTCAATCGTCGCCGCGGCGACGATGAGCCCGTCGACCGCGTCGCAGCGGCAGCCAAAGCACGCGCCAAAAAGCCGGTCTCCGCGCCCAAACCGAAGCCGGCCGTTATTCGTGAGTTACAAGCCGCAGGACGGGCGCGGTTCCTTGAGACGCAGAATGTTTCACGTGAAACGCTGGAGCGCCTCGACCGGTTCGTGGTGCTTTTGACAGAGTGGCAGGCGCGAATCAATCTCATCGCACCGGCGACGCTGGGTGAGGTCTGGGAGCGGCATATCGTCGATTCGTTGCTTCTGGAACGGCTTCTGCCGCCCTTTGAGCGCGCCATCGATCTCGGCTCTGGCGGCGGTCTTCCCGGCCTTATCGTTGCGGCCGTTCGGGTCGGCGGCGCGACAGTCGATCTGGTCGAAAGCAACGGAAAGAAGGCCGCTTTCCTGCGGACCGTCCAGCGCGAGCTCGGCCTTCCTGGCACCGTTCATGCGGCGCGGATCGAGGCCTGCGGCGCGTCCATTGCCGAGGCGGACATCGTCACGGCCCGTGCCCTGGCGCCGCTTGACGAACTCTGCGGCCTGGTCGCACCGCATCTGAAGCCTGGCGCGCGGTGTTTCTTCCAAAAGGGGCGCAGTCATGAACAGGAAATCGCCGCGGCGGCTGCCCATTGGCGATTCACCATGTTAAAACATCCCTCCGGGCTGGCCGACGACTCCGTTGTGCTGGAACTCGCCGGGATCGAGCGGGTATCACGGTAAGGCCTTCGATTTTGAACGGGATCGATGGTTTGGCGCTTCGAGGCGCAATGCCGGACCTCGGGTCGTCGGATGGTGGGCGTTGGCGGGCCATGATCGCGGGTCGGAAAAGCCGGGTCCTGTGGCCGAACGGCCTGCGACGAGGGGACGAGGAGATCGGAGCGGATCGATGGATGCGATGAGCGGGCAGCCGATGCGGATCATCACCATAGCCAATCAGAAGGGCGGCGTCGGCAAGACAACGACCGCCATCAATCTGGCGACCGCCCTCGCCGCGGTCGGCAAGCGGACGCTGGTCATCGATCTTGATCCGCAGGGCAACGCGTCCACCGGCCTCGGCATCGACAAGGACGACCGCGAGATATCGTCTTATGATGTTCTCGTAGAGACGGCCTCGATCACCGAGGCCGCGATGCCGACGGCTGTCCCCAACCTGTCGCTGATCCCATCGACGCTCGACTTGCTTGGCCTCGAGATGGAGATCGCCGGTGCGACAGGCCGAGCCTATCGGCTGCGCGACGCGATCCATTTCCACCAGGTCGCAACGCCGCTCTTCGACTTCGTGCTGATCGACTGCCCACCCTCACTCAATCTTCTGACGATCAACGCCATGGC
>JBBSUS010000458.1:0-3102 GCA_038234195.1 Hyphomicrobiales bacterium
CACCGGCAAGCCCAAGGGCGTCGTGCACACCACAGGCGGCTACATCGTCTATGCCGCGATGACCCACGAGCACGTTTTCGCCTACGAGCCCGGCGACGTCTACTGGTGCACCGCCGATGTCGGCTGGGTCACCGGCCACAGCTACATCGTCTACGGCCCGCTCGCCAATGGCGCCACGACCCTGATGTTCGAGGGCACCCCCACCTATCCGGACGCCTCGCGCCTCTGGCAGATCTGCGAGACCCACAAGGTCAACCAGTTCTACACCGCGCCGACCGCCATTCGCGCCCTGATGGGCAAGGGCGACAAATTCGTCGAAGGCAGGGATCTGTCGGCGATCAAGGTGCTGGGCACCGTCGGCGAGCCGATCAATCCGGAAGCCTGGAACTGGTATTACAGGGTCGTCGGCAAGGAGGCTTCACCCATCGTCGACACCTGGTGGCAGACCGAAACCGGCGGCATCCTGATCACTCCGCTGCCCGGAATCCACGCGATGAAGCCGGGCCTGGCGGAAAAGCCGTTCTTCGGCATCCGACCGGTCATGCTGGAGCCCGAAAGCGGCAAGCCGCTCGAGACGACCGAGGCCGAAGGCGTGCTGGCCATCGCCGATTCCTGGCCCGGCCAGATGCGGACGATCTGGGGCGACCACGAGCGCTTCGTGAACACCTACTTCCAGCAGTACAAGGGCTATTACTTCTCCGGCGACGGGGCCAAGCGCGACAGCGATGGAGATTGGCAGATCACCGGACGGGTCGACGATGTCCTCAACGTATCGGGCCACCGCATGGGCACGGCCGAAGTGGAATCGGCGCTCGTGGCCCATCCCAAGGTTTCCGAGGCCGCCGTCGTCGGCGTACCGCATGATCTCAAGGGCCAGGGCATCTATTGCTACGTGACCCTCATGGAAGGCACGACCTCAACGGACGAGTTGCGCGACGAACTGATCGCCCATGTGCGCTCCGAGATCGGCCCCTTCGCCAAGCCCGATGTCATCCAGTTCGCGCCGGATTTGCCGAAGACCCGCTCGGGCAAGATCATGCGTCGGATCCTCAGGAAGATCGCCGAGAACGATTTCGGCGCCCTCGGCGACATCTCGACGCTGGCCGATCCGTCGGTGGTCGACAATCTGATCGAGAATCGAAAAGACGCCTGAAGTCGAGTGAACGCGCGCAGATGAAACAACAGAAGGCCGCCGTCTCGACGAGCGGCCTTCTTGCTGATTTCATCGTCGCACTGGCGCGAAATGGGTTGCCAAAGATAAAATTCGAGCGCTATATCTGCCGATTGTTGACGTAAGGGAAGACTGATTTGTGAAAGCTCCGGCCGATCGGCGATCGGGTGGAGGCGTGGGGAAAGGGTGGCTTGCAAGTCCTTCGAAACATGCATTGAGCAGTGCATCGGAACGTTCGAGTGGCGATAGGCAAGATCACGCATATCAACCCCAAGCCTGGAGGCTTTCAGCATGTCGTCCCTTTACCGCACGGCCCGCCTCGTCGCGGCAGCGCCGGTGTTCCTCGCTTTGGCCTTGTTAGGGCCTGCCCAGGCAGAAGAAGCTCCAGCGCCGCGTGCCGTCGTGCCATCCGATGCCCGACCCGAGGGTATGGCGCCGCTGTTCGCGCCGCTCGGGGCTGGCGAGCGCACACTCAGCGTTCCGGGCGCCTCCTGGCTCCAGCTGCAGCTGTCCAACGTCAAGCTCGGGCGCGACGGAAGTCTAACTATCAGGTCGTCCTCGGGCGATTCCCAGACCTTCTCACAAGCCCAGATCGACGCTTGGCAGGGTCTCACGGCCGTCTTCAACGGCGCCGAATTGCGGGTAACGCTGACGCCTGGCCCAGGCGCTCCTGTGTCTGCAGACATTGCCGATATCATCATCGGGTTGCCGCGGGACGGTGGCGGGGGGACGACAGGGATCGAATCGGCAATGCCGACGCGCCTTCGCGGTCTTCTCGGCTCGGACTTGGAGCGCTTCATTCCGGCAGACGTGCGCGCAAAGCGCGTGCAGGGCTCGACGACGGAATCCGGATCGCCGCCAGTGCTCGAAAGCATCTGCGGTGCAAACGACGACCGGGTCGCCTCCAGCAATCCAAGGGCCGGCCGCATCATGCCGATCGGCTGTACCGGCTGGATGATCCCCGGCGGTGCCTTTCTGACCGCCGGTCACTGCGCTTTATCGACGGCACAGACGGTCGAGTTCAACGTCCCGGCTTCGCTGGCCAATGGCACAACTGTCGCACCGCCGGTCAAGGACCAGTATCGCATCGTTTCATCGTCGATGGTCAGTCAGGCTGGCGGCGTCGGCAACGACTGGGCGACCTTCAGGGTTCTGCCCAACACTCAGACCGGCCAGATGCCCGATCAGGCGCAGGGCGGCACGTTCCAGATCTCCAATTCCCAGAACCCGGCCCAGGTCACGATCACCGGTTACGGTCTCGACGGACCAGCCCCGGCGTTCGGGGCCTCGGGCGCCCGCAACGCCCAGAACCAGACCCAACAGACCCACAATGGAACCCTGAGCAAGAACACCGGCGGCGCGACGAGCGGTACACTCGAATATTCGGTCGACACTCAGGGTGGAAACTCCGGGAGTCCGGTCATCGTCGCCGGAACCAACGTCACGGTCGGGATCCATACCAATGGCGGATGCTCGGCCGGCGGCGGCGCCAATTCCGGGACGAGCTTTCGAAATGCAGCCCTCTGGGCGGCAATCCGACCGACCGGGCTCAACTGGGAGGCGCTCGGCGGCAGGTTCACAAGCCCTCCCACCGTCGTTGCCTGGGGTTCCAACCGCCTTGATATCTTCGGTCTGGGTACCGACCGCCAGATGTACCACAAGGCTTGGGGCGGGAACTCATGGTCGCCGTCGACAACCGGATGGGAGCCGCTCGGCGGCGTCTTCACAAGCCCGCCCGCGGTCGTCGCCTGGGGCAACAACCGTCTCGACATCTTCGGTCTCGGCACCGACAAGCAGATGTACCACAAGGCCTGGGGCGGCAGTTCTTGGTCGCCGTCGACGACCGGATGGGAGCCGCTCGGTGGCGTCTTCACCAGCCCACCCGCGGTCGCCGCCTGGGGTTCCAACCGGCTCGACATCTTCGGTCTCGG
>JBBSUS010000459.1:0-3100 GCA_038234195.1 Hyphomicrobiales bacterium
AGGTCGCGCAGGAGTTGTTGCAGACCATGGGTTTCCGGCAGTTCCTGCCGTTCGTGGCCGCCTGCCCGGGCTGCGGGCGCACCACCTCGACGGTGTTCCAGGAACTGGCTGAAAAGATCCAGTCGGACATCCGCACCAACATGCCGGTCTGGCGCGAGAAATATCCCGGCGTCGAAGCACTCAGCGTCGCCGTGATGGGCTGCATCGTCAACGGGCCCGGCGAGTCCAAGCACGCAGACATCGGTATCTCGCTGCCCGGCACCGGCGAAACGCCGGCGGCACCGGTCTTCGTCGACGGCAAGAAAGCAATGACCCTGCGGGGGGCAAACATCGCCGCCGATTTCCAGGTGATGGTCGCCGACTACATCGAGAAGCGGTTCGGCGGGACGCACGCGGCCGAATAGATCAAGGCGGGCTCCGGCCATTTAGACGCGTCGACGAGACGCGACTTCGGGGCCGCCGCAACATGCCGAGCGATCACGGCGATTGTGATGTCGTGCGCGCTTCGGCTCGATCGCCAGCCTCTGTAGGTTGATGCGTCGCCCAAATCGGTTCGGGCGCCCGACAGTTTTTGAGGATCGTCAGAGTTTGCCGTTGGCCGTGGGAAACCTTCAAAGACGCGTGACCTTCATCCCTTCGGTCGCCACATGCCGTTTGCTCGTGGTCTGTGTGATCGCGACCGTCATGGGGTCGGCCGTGCCCGGTACCGGCGGCCTTTCGCTGCTTGCGGCAACATCGGCGCAAGCTCAGGTCCAGACCGCGCCGACAACCCCCGTCGCTGCCCCGGCTCAAGCTAACGCCCCTTCCCCGGCCCAAGCGACGGCCATGGAAGACGGCACGCCGCCGCCGCCCGCGGCCCAGACGCCCGGTCCAGCGCTGGCCGTGCCGGGTGCTTCGGCCGGCGCTGACGCCTCCCGGCCGCAGGACAGGACTGCCAAGGTCGTGACAATCTGCAAGCTGATCGCCAGGGAAGCCGACGACGTCGGCATGGACCGCGACTTCTTCGCCCGGCTGATCTGGAAGGAAAGCCGTTTCGACGCCGGTGCCATCTCGCCGGTCGGTGCCCGCGGAATCGCGCAGTTCATGCCCTATACGGCGGCGGAACGCGGCCTCGACGACCCCTACGACATCGAGCAGGCGATCCACCATTCGGCGACGTATCTGCGCGACCTGAAGGGTGAACTCGGCAATTGGGGCCTTGCGGCTGCCGCCTACAATGGCGGCATCAACCGGGTGAAGCGCTGGGCGGCAACGGGCGGGATGCTGCCCTACGAGACCGAAAACTACGTCGCCGCGATCACCGGCCGGTCGGCCGACTGGTTCCTGGAGGAGGGCCACGCGCTCGAAGCCAAGCCGCTCGACGACGATCTGAAATTTCTCGACAGCTGCTCGAAATTGCCGGTGATGAAGACGCGGGCCCTCTATGCCTCGACGAGCGTCGACAGCGCGCCGATGCAGCCATGGGGCGTGCAGGTCGCCGGCAATGAGCGCCAGGCGATCGCCCTGCGCATGTTCGCGCGGGCCCAGTCGACCTATCCGTCGATCCTCGGCAGCATCAAGCCGATCGTCATGCGCACCCGCACCAGTCCGATGCGTCGCATCTACGCCGTACGCGTCGGCGCCGACAGCCGCGGAGAAGCCGACGCCTTCTGCGGCAAGCTGCGCAGCGCCGGCGGGTCGTGCATCGTGTTGAAAAACTGACGTCGTCTTCGAACGCCGTGCGGCACTTCCGCATGTCCAAGCTTTCGCCTATCCAGCGAAGGTGGGCCGCGTGGAGGCCAGGCCCGCCTTTGCGCCGCAGGCTTCTCGAAAGGAGAGCCCATGCCGACATCGCGCAATCTGCTTCGCCAGCGAGCGGAGGGCGAGGAAGCCAAGGTCGAGTTCGTCGAGTTGTTCTTCGATCTCGTCTTCGTCTTCGCGATCACGCAGATTTCGCATGGGCTGCTGGCGCATCTGTCGCCGATCGGCGCGATCGAGGCGGCAATGATGCTATTCGCCGTCTGGTGGGCCTGGATCTTCACCACCTGGGTGACCAACTGGCTCGACCCGCGCCGCAACGCCGTGCGGCTCATGGTGTTCGTGCTGATGCTGCTCGGCCTGCTGATGTCGACGGCGATCCCCACCGCCTTCGGTGGTCACGGGCTCATCTTTGCGCTGTCCTATGTGGCGATTCAGGTCGGACGCAGCGTCTTCATGATCTTCGCGCTGAAGGGAGAGGACAGCGGCAACCGCGACAACTTCAAGCGGATCACCGCCTGGTTCGCCGTTTCGGCGGTGTTCTGGGTCGCCGGTGGCTTGGCCGGCGAAACATTGCGGCTCGTCCTGTGGGCCGCAGCGCTGTTGCTGGAATACGCCGCACCGTCGCTCGGCTTCGCCTTTCCGGGCCTCGGCGCCTCGAAGACGTCGGACTGGAAGGTCGAGGGGGGCCACATCGCCGAGCGCTGCGGCCTGTTCGTCATCATTGCGCTCGGCGAATCGATCCTCGTCTCCGGCGCGACCTACACCGAAGCCGGCTCCAGTCCTGCCGCAGCCATCGCGTTTCTGTCGCTGATTCTCGGCACCATCGCGATGTGGTGGATCTACTTCGACATCGGCTCGACCCGCGGCAGCGAACGAATCGCCCATGCGTCCGATCCCGGCAGCATCGCGCGGGCCGCCTACACCTACGGCCATCTGCCGATCGTCGCGGGCATCATCCTCGTCGCGGTCAGCGACGAGTTGGTGCTGGCCCATCCGCTCGGCGGCGAGGACAAGGCGAGCCTGGCCGTCGCGCTGACGATCTTCGGCGGGCCGATCCTCTACCTTCTCGGCAATCTCCTGTTCAAGCGAATCATCTTCGGTCATGTGGCCCTGTCGCACATCGCCGGGCTGATCCTGCTTGCACTGGCGATGCCGCTGGCGCTGATCCTGACCCCGGTCGGCCTGGCCAATGTGACGACGGCGCTGCTATTGATCATTGCGATCTGGGAAACGCGCAGCCTCAAGGCCGACGTGGCGTAACCTGCCAATATTGGCGTTCCGATGCCTCAGTTCGACCGGTCGGCGACGTAGCGCGCGGCCGCGATGAGGGGGGCAGCCCGCTCCCCGTATGGCTCCAGAA
>JBBSUS010000460.1:0-3094 GCA_038234195.1 Hyphomicrobiales bacterium
ACGGTGACGTCCAGGTCCGAAAGGGCGGCATCGTAGCCGGCCAGAAGCAAGGTTCCGTCGATCGACACCGGTCCGATGTCCGGGATACGGCCTTTCGGGTTCCCCAGCCATTCGAGGCTGCGGCCCAGCGATGGAACGGAAAGCTGCAGCCGTCCGCCGATGGTGTTGTCCCGGCTCAGGCTGACGCCGCCGCTGAAATGCGTATCGAGCGCCGGCGAGGCGATCTTCAGGTCGAGGTCGCTGCTGCCGTCGGCGGACAGCCGCTCGGGGGCGTCAATGACGGCGTCGATATCGGTCGGCTGGCCGTTCCAGATGAACGAGCCATCGACGTTCATGGCCGCGCCCGCGCCCGATTGGGTGACCGTCAGATTGGCGTTGGAAAAGCCATATCGCGTGCCGGTCGGATCGGTTCGCCACACGCCATCCCTGATCTCGAGCGTCTGCAGTCCCTTGAATCGCTCAAGAAATGTCTGCATCAACGGCCTGATCTTGGCGAGCGGTCCGTGGCCTCGAGTGGGTGGAGGCGGAGTCGAAACGGGAAGTGAGCCGCCTGCACCGGCCGCGGGTTGTCCTGCGCGATATTCCGGTCGGACCAGGAGGAGCCGGGAGATGTTGGCGGTGCCGAAGATCGCGTCGGTGAAGTCGAGATCGGCGACGATCCGGTCGATCGATGTCGAATTGGCATCGCCGATCCGCACCCGGTCGACGACCAGCCGCGCATTCGGCAAGAGCGAAAACCCGACGGGACCGCTGATCGATACCGGTTGGCCGGTGATCGCCGTCAGGCGGGCAACGAGGGTTTTCCGGGCGGTCTGCGAATTGAGCGCGATACGGGGAACGACGACCGCCGAAACGCCGATGATCAGCACGATGACAGCGATCGCGACGGCGAAACCCACGCCGAAGCCCTGCCCGGAGGGCCGGCCAGGGGTGCGGCGCCCGTCCGAAAGGCTTCGCATCAATGTCTTGAACGCGTGCCTCGCCACTTCCAGCCTTTCGTCGAGATCGACATCATGTAGTGCGAGCCATGCCGTGAAGCAAAGCCTGGCCTGACCGAGCGTCAGCCGCGAGTGGACGTGCGCCTGTAGGGGCGAAGCCCAGGGCGGCCCGCGTTGCCAATGCGCGATCGTTATGGCACCAGCATGGCAGGTTTTGGGGAGAATTCTGCCATGAGCGCCAAGCTTCTGTGGACGCCGGATGCCAACCGCGTCGCAGCTCATCCGATGACCGCCTTCGCCAGGTCGGCCGGCGAGACGGCCCATGCCGATCTTTCGACTTATGAACGCCTCCACCGATGGTCTGTCGACGACCGCGAGGCCTTCTGGGCCAGCGTCTGGGATTTCTGCGGCGTCGTCGGCAACCGCGGGGAGCGGGTCATGGCTCCCGATCCCTCGATGCGCGATGAAAGGTTCTTTCCCGATGCCAGGTTGAACTTTGCCGAAAACTTCTTCGCCAAGGCCGGCAAGGACGAGGCCGACGCGATCGTCTTTCGCGGCGAGGACAAGGTGAAGCGCACGCTGTCCTGGGGCGAATTGCGCGCCATGGTCTCGCGCTTCGCTCAGGGTTTTCGCGCTGAAGGCATCGTTGCGGGCGATCGCATCGCGGCGATGATGCCGAACATGCCCGAAACGATCGCTGCCATGCTCGGTGCGGCCTCGATCGGCGCGGTCTGGTCGTCCTGCTCGCCCGATTTCGGCGAACGCGGCGTCCTCGATCGCTTCGGCCAGATCGAACCGAAGCTGTTCATCACCTGCGACGGCTATTACTACGCCACCAAGACCATAGAGATCGCCGAAAAGCTCGTCCCCATCTCGGGGGCGCTGAAGCCGCAGAAGACCATCGTCGTGCCCTATCTTGGCGGGGCCGAAGAGGTGGCAAAGGTCGTGACCAACGGCGTCACCCTCGACGATTTTCTAGCGCCCTTTGCGCCCAGGGACATCGTCTTCGAGCCACTGCCGTTCGACCAGCCACTCTACATCCTGTTTTCCTCGGGTACGACGGGCGTGCCCAAATGCATCGTCCACCGCGCCGGCGGCGTACTCCTGCAGCACCTGAAGGAGCACATGATCCATTGCGGCATCGTGCCGGGCGACCGCGTGTTCTACTTCACCACCTGCGGCTGGATGATGTGGAACTGGCTTGTCACCGCGCTTGCCGCCGGGGCGACGCTGCTCCTCTATGACGGTTCGCCCTTCCATCCGAAGCCCGAGGTGATCTTCGATTACATGGCAGAGGAGAAGGCGACCTTTTTTGGCACCAGCGCCAAGTTCATCGACGCCGCCAGGAAGGCCGGGCTGAAACCGATCGAGACCCATGACCTGTCGTCGGTGCGGCTGCTGTCGTCCACCGGCTCGCCACTCTCACCGGAGAGCTTCGACTACGTCTATGAGGGCATCAAGGCCGACGTCCATCTCGCGTCGGTTTCCGGGGGCACCGACATCTGCGCCTGCTTCGTCATGGGTGTTCCCTGGATGCCCGTCTACGAGGGCGAGATCCAGGGCGCGGCCCTCGGTATGGCCGTCGACGTCTTCGACGATGCGGGCCAACCGGTCAAGAGCGGCAAGGGCGACCTCGTCTGCGTAAAAGGCTTTCCCTCCGTGCCGCTGCAATTCTGGAACGATCCGACCGGCGAGCGCTTTCAGGCGGCCTATTTCGACCAGTTTCCTGGCGTCTGGTGCCATGGTGACTTCGCCGAATGGACCGAGCATGGCGGCGTGATCATCCACGGCCGCTCCGACGCGACGCTCAACCCGCAAGGCGTGCGCATCGGCACGGCCGAGATCTACAACGTCGTCGAGCAGATGGCGGAGGTGGTCGAGGCGATCTGCATCGGGCAGCCCCATGATGGCGACGTCCGCGTCGTCCTCTTCGTGCGGCTCGCCGAAGGGATATCCCTGGACGATGACCTGACGAAGCGTATCAAGACCGCCATACGCGACGGCGCCTCGCCGCGCCATGTACCGGCCAAAATCCTGGCCGTCACCGACATCCCGCGCACCAAATCCGGCAAGATCGTCGAACTCGCCGTCCGCGAAGTGGTGGAGGGCCGTCCGGTCAAGAACAAGGATGCGCTCGCCAATCCGGAAGCGCTGGA
>JBBSUS010000461.1:0-3087 GCA_038234195.1 Hyphomicrobiales bacterium
GGCGGTCCTTGCCGCCGCCATCGCGGCCACCCGTCTCGTCTATGTTTCCGGCATCACCCTGGCCATCCTGAAGCCCGAGCGCCGCACTGCGCTGATCCGGCTTCTGAGGAAGGCCCGCACCGAGGGCACGATCGTCGCCTTCGATCCGAACATCCGCCCGGCGCTTTGGGAAGACGCGGACGCGATGCGTGCTGCGATCACCGAAGCCGCGGGGGCCGCGACGATCGTGCTGCCGAGCTTTGACGACGAGGCCAGGAATTTCGGCGATGCCGATCCGGGGGCGACGGTTCGGCGCTATCGCGCCGCTGGCGCTAGCGCCGTCGTGGTCAAGAACGGTGGCGCTCCGGTGCTGATCGATGCCGGCGGCGAAGCAGGCGAGATCGAAATCGAGGCCGCGCGCGATGTCGCCGTCGTCGACGCGACCGGTGCCGGCGACAGCTTCAACGGCGCCTATCTTGCCGCTATCCTGTCAGGCGCAGATGTGATCGCGGCTGCCCGCGCCGGCTGCGCCATGGCCGCGCAGGTCGTTGGCGCCCACGGAGCGCTCATCGACACCGAGGCGATGGCCCCATGGCGTTCGCAGCGTCTGCCCGCGTCGATCTAGCCTCGGAGGTCAAGCGGACGCCAGTTGCGGTCCCTCTTTGCCCCATGACCAGTTTCCATCCTATCGAAAGAGCGCTCTGACCTGGCGTTCGCTCGTCTGGAGGATTTTGAACGCTGCGTATTTCGTGGCGTGGAACGCCTCAATCGGCCCCGTCGACGGCTCGACGATCTCTGCGGTTCGCACCATTGCGCTGGCGGCCGCGGTCAGGTCGCGGTGGGCGCCGCCTGCGACGCTTGCCACCATGGCGCTGCCGAGCAGGACCGGCTCGTCGTTTGCGGGCAGCGCCACCTTGAGACCGGTGGCGTCGGCCAGCACCTGCCGCAGGAGGCGTGAGCGCGCCGCGCCACCTGAGACGACGAGGGTCTCGAAGCTGACGCCCTTCGCCTGATTGGCCTCGATGATCTGCCGCGTGCCGTAACACAGACCGCAGAGCGTCGCGACGAAGAGGCGTGCGAGATCGTCGATGCCGCCCGCCAGCGTCAGACCCGCGATGACGCCGGTTGCGTCCGGATCGGCTTCGGGGGCTCGGTTGCCGAGAAGTTCTGGCACAACATGAAGACGTCGCGCCAGCATTGCGGTCTCTTCGACAGAGCCGGCCAGCGCGATAGCGTGCTGCTCCAGATGGTCGAGGATGGACAAGCCGGCCTTGTCGGCCGCAGCCTTTGCGTCCGCATGGGCCGGGTGCATCGCCACCAGTCGGTCGAGCGCCGCGCCATAGGCCGACTGGCCGCCTTCGAGCAGCCAATAGCCCGGCAGCATCGCGCCGTAATACGGGCTCCAGACGCCATCGACGAAGGCTGGCTCGCGGGTGAGCGCCATCGAGCAGAGCGACGTGCCCATGATCAGGGCGAGCTGCTTTGTCGGATCGGATGCGCGGCCGTCCGGCGCGGTGCCGCCGATCGTGCCGACCCCACCGGCATGGGCGTCGATCAGCGAGGCGCCGACCGGCGTTCCCGCCAACAGGCCGAGCTCCTGAGCTGCCGCTTCGGTCAGGCCGCTGCCGAGCGGCGTTGCGATGTCGACGACGCTCGAGCCGATGCGGGCGAAATCGTCGGCGATCAGCTCATCGAGGCCGATGGTTTGGAAATAGTCGGCGTCCCATCGTCCCTCATGCGCGAGATAGGTCCATTTGCACGTCACCGTGCAGACCGAACGCTCCAATGCGCCGGTGGCCCTGAAGGACAGGAAGTCGGCCAGATCGAAGAAGTGTCCGGCCGCGGTGAAGGTCTCGGGCTTTTCCTCCTTGAGCCAGAGCAACTTCGGTGTTTCCATTTCCGGCGAGATGATGCCGCCGACATAGCGAAGCACCGGATGCCTCGTTGCGTTGATGCGGGCGGTCTGCGCCATTGCGCGATGGTCCATCCAGACGATCACGTTGCGGGCCGGATCGTTCGACGGCCCCACCGCCAGCGGCTTTGCGTCTCGATCCACAACGACCAGCGAACAGGTCGCGTCGAAACCGAGGCCTTTGATGGCCTCGCGCGACGCGCCACTTATCGTCATCGCCTCCTGCACGCTCTCGCAGACCGCCTGCCAGATGTCGTCAGAGGACTGTTCGACGATGTCGCCGTCCTCGCGCCAGAGCCGGATCGCGCGCTTGGCCGAGGCGACAAGGCGACCCGAACCGTCGAACAGCCCGGCGCGCGCGCTGCCGGTGCCGACGTCGATGCCGAGAAAGAGATCGTCCATGGTCTTGCGTTCCCGCGCGTTCGGTAAAGGCGTCAAAGGTCGACGCTGTGTGGCAGGATGACGAGGTCGCGGACGACGACTCCCTTGCGACGGGTCAGCATGAAGAGGACCGCGTCCGCCACCTCCTCGGGCTCCATCAGGCTGCCGTTTGCCTTGGCGTCATCGAGCTTGGCCTGCGGCCAGTCGCTCAACAGCGCGGTCACGACCGGTCCCGGCAGTACGGCGCCGACGCGGATGCCGTGCTTGATGACCTGCCGGCGCAGGGTGTGGACAAAGGCCTGCACGGCAAACTTGGAGGCGGTATAGATCGGCTCCCACATCACCGGGACGACCCCGGCGATGGAACTGGTCATGACGATGTCGCCGGTCTCGCGCTCGGCCATGTGCGGCAGCACGGCGCGAATGGCACGGAACGAGGCGTTGATGTTGAGGTTCAGCATTCGGTCCCAGGCATCGGGATCGCCGTCGATCACCTCGCCGCCGACATAGGCACCGGCATTGGCGTGAAAGATGTCGAGCTGGCCGGCCCTTTCGAGGATCTGCGGCAGCATCCTGGCGACGCTGTCCTTGTCGAGCATGTCGACGACGAGGGGGATCGCCTTTTCGCCGAGCTCCGGGCAGACGGCATCGAGACCCTCCTTCGAGCGGTCGACCAGGAAGACGGTGACGCCCCTGTCGATCATCGCCTTGGCGCAGGCAAGACCGATGCCGGAGGCGGCACCCGTGACCGCCGCGACCTTGCCCGTCAGATCCTGGTCCATGGTGGGTTTCCTTGAATGCTTGGTCGGTCCGAC
>JBBSUS010000462.1:0-3082 GCA_038234195.1 Hyphomicrobiales bacterium
AAGGTCGTGGGCGGCTCGACCATCACCCAGCAGCTGGCCAAGAACCTGTTCCTGTCCGGCGAGCGCAACTTCGTGCGCAAGGGACAGGAGCTCGTCCTGGCCTATCTGCTAGAGGCGCTGCTCGGCAAGCGCAGGATCCTGGAGACCTATCTGAACAGCGTCGAGTGGGGCGAGGGCGTCTTCGGCGCCGATGCGGCTGCGCAGCGCCACTTTCGGGTTTCGGCGCGCGACCTGCGGCCGGCACAGTCCGCGCGGCTGGCGGTCGTGCTGCCGGCGCCCAAGCGCTTCGAGAAGCGCCCGTCGTCGCCCTACGTGGCCGGGCGGGCGGCGACGATCACGGCACGCATGGGCGCGGTGCAGGTTCCGTAGCCGGATCCGCCCACCGGCCTCCCTAGAATGGCCGAATGGCCGCCACCCTCTGTGCCGAGATCGCTGCCGCGGCGGCGCGGCTCATCGTCGAAGACGGCATGGAGTACGGCGCTGCCAAACAGCGTGCGGCGCGCCAGTTCCGCCTCGGCGGCCGGTCTCTCGAGATGCCCGGAAACGACGAGGTCGAGGACGAGGTCCGCGCCTACCTCGAGATCGTCCACGCCGACACCCAGCCGCAGGATCTGGCCACGCTGCGCTACATCGCCGCTCGCTGGATGGAGCGGATGGCGGAGTTCAGGCCGCACCTCGCCGGCGCCGTCTGGCGCGGCACCGCGACCCGACTGAGCGCGATCCATATCGACCTGTACTGCGACGATTCCAAGGCCGCCGAGCTGGCGCTGCTGAACGAGGGCGTCCGCTTCGAGGTCTCCGCGGCCGAAGGCCGGCGTGAGAAGGACGTTGACGTCCTCAATGTGTTCGAGCGCAGCGACGATCTCGGGACCCGGGTGCGCGTGGCGATGACCATCCACGACTACGACGACCTCCGGGGAGCGCTGCGGCGCGATAGCCGGGGACGTCCGCCACGGGGCGATCTTACGGCGCTTCGCGCCCTGCAGGACTCGCCATGAAGCGCAGGACGGCTTGGTTCGGCCTGGCGGCAGCCGCCGGCGGGCTGGCCGCGGGCGCCGGCGCCTGGTGGTTCGCCGAGACCCCCGCGCCGGCGGCCTTGGTCCCTCCGGTCAGCGACGTCTGGTCGGCCCGCTTCGCCACCGTGGACGGCGCTCCGCTGCACATGCGCAGATTGCGCGGTCGGCCTCTGGTGCTGAATTTCTGGGCCACCTGGTGCCCGCCCTGCGTCGTCGAGTTGCCGCTCCTGGATGCCTTCCACGCCCGTCACCGCGAGGCGGGTTGGCAGGTCCTGGCGCTGGCCGTCGACGACGCGCAGGCTGTGGGCCGCTTCGTGATCGCTCACGGACTGGGCCTGCCGGTCGCCGTGGCCGGTGCCGCCGGACTCGACCTGGCACGCGCGCTCGGCAATGCCCAGGGCGGCCTGCCCTTCACGGTGCTCTTCGATCGCACCGGTGCCGTACGCCGCCAGCACCTCGGGGTGATGACTGTCCCGCTGCTCGATGAATGGCGCGATGAAATCGACAAAACTCAAAAAGTGTCGGTAACTCGCCGTCATTCGCTGCAATCAGCGTAGAGTTCTGCCATTCGCCCCCTTCGTGATCGGCGGCTTACAGGTGATCTGTCGGCACCCGTTGCGGCGCACGGATCGACACCCGAACAGGACTCTGACAATGGATCTTCGCAAGCTAAAAACGCTGATCGACTTGGTATCGGAGTCGAACATCACCGAACTCGAGATTGCAGAGGCCGACGGGAAGGTACGTATCGTCAAAGGCGGCGGCGGCAGTCCGCCGGTTCACTGGACGCCAGGCTTCGCATCGCCGGGCGGCGGTGAACGAGGCGGCGAGGTGCCGCCGGCGGGCTCTGCACCGGTCGCGATCGAGCCGGAGGCGACGGGGCAGGCCGTGAAATCGCCGATGGTCGGGACCTTCTACCGCTCCGCCAATCCCGGAACTCCGGCACTGATCGAGGCCGGGGCGGTGGTCAAGCTGGGCCAGCCGCTCTGCATCATCGAGGCGATGAAGATCATGAACGAGATCGAGGCCGACGTCGCGGGGACCGTTCGCGAAATCCTCTGCGAGAACGGTCAGGCGGTCGAGTTCGGCCAGCCGCTCGTCGTCATCGAATGATGCGGCTGCCTTGCCATAGCGGCCGCGCCCGGCCGGCCATCGGTTGACCCGCATGTTCAAGACGGTCCTCATCGCCAACCGCGGCGAGATCGCACTGCGCATCCAGCGCGCCTGTCGCGACATGAACGTCAAGTCGGTGGTCGTCTACTCCGAGGCCGATCGCGACGCCAAGTACGTCAAGCTCGCCGACGAGGCGGTCTGCATCGGCCCTGCGCCCTCCGCGCTCAGCTACCTGAACATGCCGGCGATCATCGCGACGGCGGAGGTGACCGACGCCGAGGCCATCCATCCCGGCTACGGCTTCCTGTCCGAGAACGCAGACTTTGCCGAGCGCGTCGAGCGCAGCGGCTTCGCCTTCATCGGGCCGACACCCGAGGCGATCCGGATCATGGGGGACAAAGTCTCGGCGAAGCAGACCATGATCAAGGCCGGCGTCCCGTGCGTGCCCGGCTCCGAGGGCGCGCTGCCCGAGGACCCGAAAGAAGCGATCCGTGCCGCGCGGGCGATCGGCTATCCGGTGATCGTCAAGGCGGCCGGCGGCGGTGGCGGGCGCGGCATGCGCGTGGTCCATACCGAAGCGGCGCTGGTCTCGGCGGTGCAGATGACGCGCGCCGAGGCGGGGGCTGCGTTCGGCAATCCGGCCGTCTACATGGAGAAGTTCCTCCAGAACCCGCGCCACATCGAGATCCAGATCCTGGCCGACCAGCACAAGAACGCCGTCTGGCTGGGTGAACGCGACTGCTCGATGCAGCGACGCCACCAGAAGATCATCGAGGAAGCGCCTGCGCCGGGCATTCCGCGCCGGGTGATCGAGAAGATCGGCGAACGTTGCGTGGCCGCCTGCAAGAAGATCGGCTATCGCGGCGCCGGCACCTTCGAGTTCCTTTATGAGAACGGCGAGTTTTATTTCATCGAGATGAACACACGCGTGCAGGTTGAGCATCCGGTCACCG
>JBBSUS010000463.1:0-3074 GCA_038234195.1 Hyphomicrobiales bacterium
AGCGATGAAGACTTGGACAAACAGCGGCATTTGCAACCCGTCTCTCTTCTCCGCGACGGCATTTTCATCCTTCTCCGCGACGGCATTTTCATCCAGTGCCCGCAGGGACACCAGGGCCAGACGGGGCTCTCGTGGATATAATGAAAAATAAACCAAGCGCGTTAAGCCGTTCATAACAGCGGGACGTTATGGTCGCCATCAACCGATCGACGGAGCCAAGTCGACGGGAATGTCGACCAATTGGATCAACGGAGTTCCCATGTCCAAGCTTCTCGTACGTTTTGCCAAAGACGAGTCCGGCGCGACCGCAATCGAGTACGGCCTGATCGCAGGTCTTGTTTCGGTGGTCATCATAGCTGCGCTGACATTGCTCGGCGGAAATCTGACCGCGACCTTCAACAATATCGCTAGCTCGCTTGGTACGACGACGGGCGTCAAGCCGATCTGATTGCTTGATGGGAAGTCTTTTGGGTCGGTTGGGCGGTGCCGTTTTTGGCACCGCTTCCTCCGGGCCAATGCCGCCGTCTAAGGCTGGTTCGGTGTGGCCGCGGGATTTCCATCTTCCTCACGGCGCGTCGAAGACTTTTTGTTTTCACTCTCAATCGCTCTTGCAATCAATCGCCCGTCTGCCTCTGCAAGCTGAAATGCGTCTGGAGGCGATTCGCCAAGGTCTCGCGAAATGCTGAATTGGCTGATTGTTTTCGTTTTCCCTTTTTTGATGGCGTATGCGGCCTGGTCAGATCTGTTGTCGATGACAATCGCCAACCGGGTTTCTATCCTCCTCGCTATTTTCTTTATTCCGGCAGCGTTTCTTGCGCAAATGCCGCTCGGCGATATTGGCCTGCATCTTGCCGTAGGTTTGATATCTTTGACGCTTACCATTTTCATGTTTAGCGCCGGCTGGATGGGCGGAGGCGACGCCAAGCTGCTGGCGGCTACAACGATCTGGTTCGGACCCACGCCGCTTCTCCTCGAGTATTTGATCCTCGGCGCTTTCTACGGCGCGCTCCTGACGATCTCGTTGCTCTACATTCGCGCACAGGTCGCCCCTGCGACAGGGGTGACATTCGTCGATCGGCTGCTGCATTCGCAGACGGGGATACCCTACGGCATAGCGCTCGGGATTGCCGGGCTGACCGTCTATTCCCACAGCATCTGGATGGACCTCGCGATAAGCCGGCTTTTCTGAGGGGAAGGTCCACGTACGGACGGTGAGCGCCTACAGCCGGACGCCTGCCCAGGCTGCAATTTTTAACCCGCGCTCACGATTGAACAGGTTTCGTTAACCATGTCTTGAGGGTTTGTCTGCAACAACCGTGATGAACGGCCGCGTCGTGCGGCTTCGTCATCGGGAGATGCCGGATGAACCTGGGACGGATTGCAGTCGTCGCTATTGCCCTTGCCGCAGCGGTAGGAGCCGGCTTCGTCGCGCTCAACCTGTCGAAACCGGCGGATGTGGAGCCGGTGATCATCACCGCTGCGCCTGCCGAACCACCGATCAAACTCGCCGACGTCCTCGTCACGACGAAGGACCTCGTCATGGGCGAGAAGATCAACGGCACGCTCAATTGGCAGAAATGGCCCGAAGCGGGCATCGGCCCGACGATCATCACCAAGGCCAAGCGACCCGACGCCATCAAGGAACTCGACGGTTCGATCGCCAAGCAGGCGTTCTTCGCCGGCGAACCGGTCCGCGAGGCCAAGCTGATCCGCGCCGATCACGGCTTCATGTCGGCCATACTTCCGGCCGGCAAGCGCGCCATCGCCATTCAGATCGCGGCCGACACGGCCGCCGGCGGCTTCATCCTTCCGAACGACCATGTCGACGTCATCATGACGCGGAAACTTGCGGCGGCGAATGGCCAGCCCCAGCAGAGCCGGACCGAAACCGTGCTGCGCAACCTGCGGGTTCTCGCCATCGACCAGAGCGTCCAGGAAAAGGACGGCGAACAGGTTGTTGTCGGATCGACGGCGACGCTGGAGGTGGATCCCGATCAGGCGGAAGCGTTGACGGCGGCCCAGCAGATCAGTGACCGGCTGATCCTCTCACTTCGCGCACTGGCCGATTCAGTGCCTGGAACGCCCGGTTACGCGGCCTTCCTGCTGGCCCAGGAACAGGCCAAACGCCAGACGATCAAGGTCGTGCGCTACGGCACAGCCACCGACATCATGACGAACAATTGAGGGACAGCGCGATGCACATGAGACCCCGCCTTTCCCCGAGATCCTCCCTTCGCCGCAGCTCGTTGAGCATCGCACTCGCGATCACCACCTCGGTCGCACCGCTTGCGGCCGCCATGCCCGCCGTCGCCGCCGAACAGGCCGTCGTCAACGTCGGACAGGGCACCCAGACCATCAACCTCGGCTTGAACAAGACGAAGGTCATCATCCTGTCCGCCGATGCGCATGACATTCTGGTGGCGAATCCGGCGGTCGCCGACGCCGTCACGCGGGATTCCCGGCGAATCTATCTTTTCGGCAAGCAGGTCGGCCAGACCAACGTCATCGTCTTCGATCGCCAGAACCGCCAGATCGCTTCGATCGACATCAAGATCGAGCGAGACATCAGCGGTCTCGAAGCGACGATCCGCAAGTATGTTCCCGGCTCCAACGTCAAGGTCGAAATGCTGAACGACAACGTCGTTCTGACCGGGCAGGTGCAAACGCCGCAAGATGCCTCGCAGGTCGAGCGACTGGCGCGCATTTTCGTGACGGGGGGCGAAGCCACCACGGGCCAATACATCCAGTCCGAAACGGCGAGCGCTTCGACCGGCGGTACCGGCGACGTCGCCTTCGCCCAGGAGAACCGGCAGCAAAGCCAGATCGTCAATCTCATCGAGATCGCCGGTCAGGACCAGGTGACGCTGAAGGTCACCGTCGCCGAGGTTCAGCGTTCGGTCGTCAAGCAGCTCGGGTTGAACGGCAGCGTCTCGAAAGATGGCATATCCTACGCAAGCTCCGACAACCCGTTCGGGCTCGGAAAAGCGATCTCGAACAGCTTCGTCAGCGCTGCCGGAAAGCTGAGCGGCTACGACATCTCCAGCCAGTTGAACGCGATGGAGCAGGCCGGCGTG
>JBBSUS010000464.1:0-3063 GCA_038234195.1 Hyphomicrobiales bacterium
CTGCCGGCGCTCGCCGAGGCGGGCTTTTCCGGCGCGATGATCGACACGCTGGGCAAGGGCTCCGGCCGGCTCCTGACGCATCTCGATGTCGCGGCCCTCGGCGATTTCGTGCTGAAGGGGCGAGGTCTTGGCCTGATCACCGGCCTGGCCGGCTCCTTGGAGCCGCCGGATGTGCCGCGGCTCGCCGTCCTGAACCCCGATTATCTCGGCTTCCGCGGCGCCCTGACCGTGGGCGCCCGCGAAGCTGCGGTCGATCTGGGCGCGGTGCGGGCGATCCGTGCGCTGCTCGGTCCCGCCGGGGACACGCAGGCGGTCGCGACTCACGTGGCTGGCGTGGCGACCACGTCCGGCGACCGTATCTTCGTCAAGAACTACACGCTGCCGATGCAGATCGGCGCCTATGATTTCGAGCGTGGGCGGACCCAGGACGTGCGCTTTTCCGTCGCGGCCGAGATCGAGCCGATCGTCCGCGATGCGCGGTCGATGGCCGATATCTATTCCTACGACGTGATCCTCGACGCCATCCGCACGCTGGCGGGCCGCGGCCACACCGACCTGGTCGAGACGCTGGCGCTCGATCTCGCCGATACCGTGCTCGCCGACAACCGCGTTCGCCAGGTCACGGTGACCGTCGAAAAGCTGGAACTGGGACCGCAGGCGGTCGGGGTGTCGCTGACGCGGAGCCGCATCAATGCCATGGCCTGACGCCAGCGCCAGCCTGTGAAGCATCGGAATTCCTTGCGGTTTTCGGGCCGCGAAATGGGTCGAAAATTTGCATTTTCTGTGGCCAGACCACGGTGGTCGTGACACAGTGGGGCAACTGTCCGAGGCGGATCGTCAGATCGCCCCGAACGCGCGACGCGTCGTTTCCAGTGGCGGCGACCGGCCTTCGCCGGGCCGGCTGGACGCGTCAGGCTTGGGAAGGGAGCGCAGCCATGGACGATCGTCTGGTCATCAAGTTCGGGGGAAGCTCGGCTTCGTGCGCGTCCGTCACCCCCTGGATCAATGCCATCGAGCGGGCTGCGAACCCCGTCGTGGTGGTGCCCGGCGGCGGACCCTTCGCCGATACGGTGCGCAAATACCAGCCGCGCATGGGCTATGACGACGAGGCTGCGCACGAGATGGCGATTCTCGGCATGGAGCAATTCGGCACCGCGCTGATCAGCCTCGGCACCCGTATGGTGAAGGCGACGAGCGAAGCCGAGATCGAGGCTGCGCTGGCGAAGAATCAGGTGCCGGTCTGGATGCCGCTCGACGCGGTGCTCTCCGACCCAGCGATCGACAAGGACTGGACGGTCACATCCGACAGCCTGGCGGCTTGGCTTGCGGCCCGCTTCGGCGGCATCAAACTGTGCCTCCTGAAGCAGATCGACGTCCCTGAGAATTCCACGGTGGATGCGCTGGTCGGCGCGCAGATCGTCGACGAGAGTTTTGCGCGCCTGTTGCATGGGCGCACCCGCGTCTTCGTTGCCGGCCCGAGCGATCTGGCTGCCGCCGGCAAGCGGTTTGGCGAGGGTGGTATTCCCGGCCGCGAGGTGTCGCGCGGTCCCGTTCGCACGTCGCGCGCCGAAATCGATACGAGCGCGCAGCCTGCCGCCCACCCGTCCGTCACTGCTGCCGGATAGGCCGACCCCGGCGGTCACGGTGGCCGCACGGGCAAATCGGCGGGTTCCGGGGACGGGTGCGTGAACGAGGCGATTTGATCCCCGAGCCCTTTCCTTCGGGCGAAAAATCCCCGACAGAGCGGCCATGGCGCGAGCAAACCTCCTCTTTCTGACCGGACATCTGGCCCGGCCGCGGCTCGAGCGGGTGCTGGAAGGCCTCGGCGAGACCGACTTCGACTGGACGATCGCCGATATCGGCGTGAAGGTCGCAGCCCTCGCGACGGGTGACATCATCCTGCGCCGCCTGGAACGACCCGTCGTCGCCGACAAGGTCATTCTGCCCGGCCGCTGCCGCGCCGATCTCGACCGCCTGGCGGCCGAGTTCGGCGTGCCCTTCGAGCGCGGGCCCGACGAACTCGCAGACCTTCCGGCCTATCTCGGGCGCCAGGGCAAGCCGCCGGACCTGTCGCGCCACGACATGGCGATCTTTGCCGAGATCGTCGACGCTTCGGCGCTTTCCGTCGAGGCCATCGTTTTGCGGGCCAAGGCGATGCGTTCGGCCGGCGCCGACGTGATCGACCTCGGCTGCCTGCCCGATACACCCTTCGACCACATGGAGGAGGCTGTCGCCGCGCTGCAGTCCTCAGGCCACAAGGTCAGCGTCGATTCGGCCAACCCGGACGAACTGCGCCGGGCGACCCGCTGCGGTGCCGATTATCTTCTCAGCCTCACCGAGGAGACGCTCGACATTGCGTCGGAGGGCAGGGCCGTCCCGGTGCTGGTGCCGGCAACGCCCCACGACATGGCTTCGCTGCACCGGGCGATCGACAAGGCGCGGGCGATGGGCATCGCCTTTATGGCCGATCCGATCCTCGACCCCATCCATTACGGCTTTTCAGCCTCTCTCGCCCGCTACCATGCGTTGCGCGAGAACGATCCCGACGTCGAGATCCTGATGGGAACCGGCAATCTGACCGAACTGACCGACGCCGACACGTCGGGGATCACGGCGATGCTCCTCGGCATCTGCTCCGAGCTTCGCATTCGCAACCTGCTGGTCGTGCATGTGAGCCCGCATACGGCGAAGACCATCGAGGAGCACGACGCGGCGCGGCGCATGTTCTTTGCCGCCCGTGCCGACAACGCCCTGCCGCGCGGCTATTCCAAGGCGCTTCTGCAGGTCCACGACGTCAAGCCGTTTGCCGCGACCCCTGCCGATCTCGAGGCCCAGGCCAAAACCATCCGCGACCGCAACTACCGCATCGAGACGGCGGCGGACGGCGTGCATCTCTACAATCGCGACGGCCACGCGGTGCACCAAGACGCCTTCGACTTCTTCCCCGGAATCGAAGTCGCGGGCGACGTCGGCCATGCCTTCTACCTCGGCGCCGAACTCCAGAAGGCAGAGATCGCCCACCGCCTCGGCAAGCGCTACGCCCAGGATGCGCCGCTCGATTTC
>JBBSUS010000465.1:0-3062 GCA_038234195.1 Hyphomicrobiales bacterium
GCCGTCAGCGCTTCCGCACCCAACGCCTCGGCCGCAGCAAGACAGGCGCGGTCGGCCAAGGACAAACCCTTGCGCCTGGTCGCGTTTCGCATTTCGCCGGTACGAAGAGCATCCTTCAGACCGAATTCGCAGGTCAAAACCGGAAGCGACATGAACAGGCCAGATACTTCGCGAGGGTTCATCCCGGCGTCGGCCAGCTTGGAGGCCACTTCTGCAAGATTGACACAGCTGATTGCGCTATCAGGCAAAACGGCCAGTACGACGTCGGCCCCAGCCTCTTCGTTCACGACACTCATAAGCGCCGATGCGTCGAGAACGTAGGATTTATTCACGCTTGGCTTCTTCGCGACGCTCGGCAATCAGTTCGTCGACCAACGAGCGACGTTCCGGATTGAGTTCGCGCAGGCGACGCTGCGCTTCCCTGATACCGGCGTTCGCCGACCGCAAAATCAAGCTGTCGCCCCGCAATTCGGCAATCATGCTGTCGCCATCGACAAGATGAAGCGCGTCCCTGAACGCGGCCGGAATCGATATCTTGCCTGCGCCATAGACCTTGATCCGCCGAGTGAGCATATCGTCCTCCTGGGTAGAAGCAAATTTATCCTACCCAATCCGATGCTTATGGCAATCCCTGGACAGACACCGAGAGCTCTCACCCCATCTTCCCCGGATTGAGAACGCCCTTCGGGTCGAACTGCTCCTTGAGCCGCAGCGACAGCGCCGCAAGCGGGCCGGGTTGCGGCTGGAAGACCGCCGTCGCGGCCCTCACCGTAGCAGCGGCGCGCACCAGCGTGGCGTGGCCGCCGCCGAAACGGTGGATGGAGTCGCGGATGAGTTCGGCCTGGGGCTCGCCCTCCATGCGCAGCCAGACGAGGCCGCCCTGCCAGTCGTAGAAGGCATCGATGGCGGCCTGCATCCTGAGGCTCATGACGATTTCATGGGCCCGCGTCGGCGTAACAGACAGGCGCCAAACCGGCTTCTGCGTGCCGTCGACGAAGGGGCGCACGTCGCGAACGCTCCGCCAGACGCGGCGCGAGGTCTCCGGGTCGAGCCGCTCCACCGAACCGACACGGCGCAAGGCTTCGCCGAGATACGCGGCGCGCGCCTCGACCGAAGGGCCGAAACCCTCCAGGCGGATCAGCGTCGCGGGATCCTGGCCGAAGGCGTCGGCGGCAACCCGTTCGGCAACGTAGGCCGGCAGGTGGGCGGCGCCCGAGGCTTCGGCCGATGAGCCCATCGCCGCGGCCATGGCGCCCGCCGCCTCGTCGTCGTTCAGGCCGCGCAGCGCCAGCGTCGTCTCGGTCTCGGTCTTCGGCAGCACCTTGACCGTAATGTCGGTCATCACCGCCAGCGTGCCGAAGGAACCGGTGAGCCCCTTGGACAGATCGTAGCCGGTGACGTTCTTCACGACGCGGCCGCCTGACTTGAAGATTTCGGCGCGGCCGGACACGGCATGGACGCCGAGCACGTGATCGCGTGCCGCGCCGTGCTTCAGACGCCGCGGACCGGAGAGGTTGCAGGCGACGACACCGCCAAGGGTCCCCTCGCCTTCCGGCCGGCCGTGCAAGGGACCGTAGTCCAGCGGCTCGAACTCCAGCCGCTGGTGGTTTGCGTCGAGCAGCGCCTCGATTTCGGCGATCGGCGTGCCGGCCTTCGCCGACAGGACGAGCTCTTCTGGCTCGTAGAGCGTCACGCCCGACATTTTTGCCAGCGACAGGGTGCGAGCGGCCTGGACGGGACGGCCGAGGCCGGCCTTCGATCCCGCGCCCTCGACGACGAAGGGCGATTCTTCGGAGACGGAAGCCGCGATGATATCGCGCACGTCTTCGGCGCTGAGCGGGTATAGAGTGGCGGTTTGCAAAGTGTCGGCCCTGGAGCTCGATTCGGCGCTCATGGCCTAAAACCGCGGCAGGTCGGGGAAGGCGACCTGTCCCGTGTGGACGTGCATGCGGCCGAGTTCGGCGCAGCGGTGGAGTTGCGGGAAGACCTTTCCGGGGTTGAGGAGATGCTTGTCGTCGAAGGCGCATTTGACTCGCATCTGATGGGCGAGGTCGGTCTCGGTGAACATCTCGCCCATCAGGTCGCGCTTTTCGACGCCGACGCCGTGTTCGCCGGTCAGGACGCCGCCGACCTCGACACAGAGTTTCAGGATGTCGTTGCCGAATTCCTCGGCGCGGTGAAGCTCGCCCTCCTTGTTGGCATCGTAAAGGATGAGCGGGTGGAGATTGCCGTCACCGGCATGGAAGACATTGGCGACGCGCAGATCGTATTTCTTCGAAAACGCCTTCATCCCGGCCAGCACCTTGGGCAGTTCCTTGCGCGGGATGGTGCCATCCATGCAGTAATAGTCCGGCGAGATGCGACCGACCGCCGGGAACGCGGCCTTGCGGCCGGCCCAGAAGACGGCGCGCTCCTCCTCCGATTGCGAGACCTTGCAGGTGACCGAACCGTTCGCTGCCGCAATCGCCTCGACCTCGACGAGAAGGTGATCGACCTCGGCGCCCGGCCCGTCGAGTTCGACGATCAAGAGCGCCTCGACGTCGCGCGGATAGCCGGCATGGACGAAATCCTCCGCCGCATCGATCGCCAGCTTGTCCATCATCTCCATGCCGCCGGGGATGATGCCCTTGGCGATGATCGCAGCGACGCATTCGCCGGCCTGCTCCGACGTCGGGAATCCGATGAGCACGGCTCGTGCCGTCTCGGGCGACTGAAGGATGCGGACGGTGACTTCGGTGACGACGCCCAGAAGGCCCTCGGAGCCGGTCATCAACCCGAGGAGGTCGTAGCCTTCGGCATCCAGATGCTTGCCGCCGAGGCGCATCACCTCGCCCTCGATGGTGACGAACTCGATGCCGAGGACGTTGTTGGCGGTGAGGCCGTATTTGAGGCAGTGCACGCCGCCGGAATTTTCCGCCACATTGCCGCCGATCGAGCAGGCGATCTGCGAGGACGGGTCCGGCGCATAATAGAAGCCGCGGCCCTCGACGGCTTTCGTGATGCCGAGATTGGTCACGCCCGGCTGCACGATGGCGCAACGGTTGTCGTAATCGATATCAAGA
>JBBSUS010000466.1:0-3054 GCA_038234195.1 Hyphomicrobiales bacterium
CAGCTGAACCAAAACCGCCCCCGCAAGTTCTCCGCCTGTCGAATCGGAGAACATCGCCATGTTGACCATCTGGGGCCGGAAGAGTTCCTCCAACGTTCAGGCCGTCATGTGGTGTATCGGCGAGCTCGGGCTGAGCTACGAACGCCACGATGTCGGCTTCATCTACGGCGGAAACGACACCGCCGAGTTCCGGGCGATGAACCCGAACGGCCTGATCCCCGTCCTCCGGGACGATCGTGACGAACCCCTGTTCGAATCCGGTGCGATCCTGCGTTATCTCGCCACCCGCTATGGCGAGGCGCCGTTCTGGCCAAAGGAGCCGTCCGAGCGCGCCCGAATCGACAAATGGGCCGAATGGGTGAAGGTGAACGTCACCGCGAGCTTCACCGTCCCGATCTTCTGGCAGCTCGTGCGCACCAGCCCCCAGCACCGCGACCCCGCGGTGATGGAGAAGGCCCTGGAACGGCTGGGCAAGCTTCTGGCCATCGCCGAGGCGCGGATCGCCGACCACGGTTATCTCGCCGGCCGCGCCTTCACCCTCGCCGACATCCAGCTCGGCCATCTGCTTTACCGCTATTACGACATGGCCCTCGAGCGACCGCACCTGCCGGCGCTCGCGCGCTACTACGAACGCCTCACCCAGCGCCAGGCCTATGCCGAGCACGTCATGATCTCCTACGACGAACTGCGGGCGGCCTGAGCGGTCTACCGGCCCTGCGCCCTACCGCGCCATGCCGTGGTACTCCGAGTTCGGCCGCATGTCGGTCGCCGCGGCCACCCGGTTCGACATGGCGAAGAACGCCGCGACGGAGGCGATGTCGAAGATCGCCCGGTTGGAATAACCCACCTCGCGCAGCGCCTCCCGGTCGTCCTCGGTGATCGCGTCGGGCCGTTCGGTCAAAAGCACCACGAATTCCAGCATCGCCGCGCGCTTTTCGTCGAGGCCGGCCGCGCGCCAGTTCTGGGCGATCTCCTCGCCGAACACGGGATTCTCCGACAGCTGCCGCACCGCGGCTCCATGCGCTGTCAGGCAATAGTGGCAGTGGTTGATCGAGGAGACCACCACGGCGATGATCTCCCGATCGAGCTTCGACAGATCGCTCTCACCGAGCATCAGGTCGTTGTAGAAGCTGGAAAAGGCTTCGAGCTTCTTCTCGTCGAAGGCGTAGGCCAGAAGCACGTTGGGGATCAGTCCGAGCTTTTCCTCGCATTTGGCGAAATACGCCTTGGTGCGCTCCGACAATGGACTGGCGACGCCGAGCTTCAGCGCCGTGACGGGCGCGTCCTTGGTCTTTGTAACCGACTTGTCATGGGGTTTTGCGATAGTGCCACGAGGTTTCGCCATGTTCATGGAGCCTTTACGGATGGAAGATCGACGGTTTTCGTCGAACTTTGCGGACTTTCCCCTATGGTAGGGTGAAGAGGCCGGCAGGGCGAACGGCACCGACCACATCGGCCGCCGCGCGTGCCAGGAGAATACGCAACGCGAAGGGGAACCTCATGGGGCACCAAGAGGCGAGGAAAGCCACGATCATTTCGGCCGTCGAGGCGGCGATCGGCGCGGGTCGACCCGAGGCCACGCTGGCGCCGCTGCTCTTTGACCGCCCCCCCGCCGAGGACCTCGCCGCCTTCGAGCCACAGGCGCTGGCTGCCGCCGCGGCGGCCGGCCTCATTGCCTTGCAGGCCCATCGCCCCGGCCAAGGCGTCGTCCATATCGATCGGCCGGAAGGTTTTTCCGCGAGGGGCGAAGCACAGGAACTGATCAGCGTCGTGTCCGACGACATGGCCTTCCTCTTCGATTCGATCACAGCCGAGATCGCCGAGACGGCGCCCGGCATTCATTATATTTCCCATCCGATCCTCAATGTGGCGCGGGGAACGGAGGGCCGGATCGAGAATTTCTCCGCGTCCCGCCGCGCCGATCGCGGCGCGGACGTGAACGGGTCGGGATCAGACCGCGTCAGCCTCATCCAGTTCGCCGTCGATCCGCTGGGCAGAGGCGATGCGGCCACGGCGCTGAAGGACCGCCTGCAAGACATCCTGGCTCAGGTGTCGCGGGCCAACGCCGATTTCGACGCCATGCGCGATCGCGTGTCGGAGGCCGTCGAGGCGATGCACCGGCGCGCAGGCTGGCTGTCCGACGAGGTCGAGAAGACCGCCGTCGCGGAGGCGGCCAGATTGCTCGAATGGTTGCGCGACGACAATTTCATCTTCCTCGGCTGCCGCGAATACGACTATCTCGGCGGCACCGACGGAGAATCCCTGGAGCGCCGCCACGACGAGGGCCTCGGCATCCTCGCCGACCCGAACGTCCGCATTCTCGGCCGGCCCGGCAAGCCGATGGCCACGACCCCGGAAATCCGCGCCTTCCTGGAGGCGCCCGCGCCGCTGATCGTCACCAAGGCGAATGCCCGCTCGAAGGTGCATCGCCGCGCCTACATGGATTATGTCGGGGTCAAGCAATACGACGAGGAGGGAAACTTCTCCGGCGAACTGCGCATCGTCGGGCTGTTCACCTCTTCGGCCTACACCCGCTCGATCCTGACCATTCCCTATCTGCGCCTCAAGGCCGAAACGGTGATCGCGCGGTCGGGCCTGCGCCCGGGTTCGCATTCGGCGAAGGCCCTCCTCAACGCGCTCGAATCCTATTCGCGCGACGAGGTCTTCCAGATCGAGACCGACCGTCTGGAGGAGTTCGCCACCACCATCGTCGAGCTCGGCGAACGTCCGCGCGTCCGTGTCCTGGCGCGCATCGACCGGTTTCACCGCTTCGTTTCGATTCTCGTCTTCATTCCCCGCGACCGCTATGATTCGCGGCTGCGCGAGCGCATCGGGCTGCTGTTGGCCGAAGCCTACGACGGCCACGTCTCGGCGTATTACCCCGCCTTTCCCGAAGGCCCTCTGGCCAGGGTCCATTTCATCGTCGGGCGCGCCGATGGCACGACCCCCGAAGTCGATCCCGCGCGGCTCGAGGCCCGAATCGTCGAAATGGCGCGCAACTGGGAGGACGACTTCCGGGCGGCCCTCGGCACCGCCGGCCATTCCGCCGAGCTC
>JBBSUS010000467.1:0-3052 GCA_038234195.1 Hyphomicrobiales bacterium
CCGAGGCGCGCACCCTGCTTTTGACCACAGGCGAAGAACGGTTGCTCGTCTATAACGGTGACAATTTGCCGGAGATTTTCGGCAAATTGCCCAAGGATTGCGGTGCGCCGGTCGAAGAGAAGCGCTTTCTCGCCTTTGCCGACTGGATGACCCACGAGGACGCTCGACGCCTCGACAACACCATTGCCCGCTTGCGCGGTTACGGCGAAACGTTTCGTACCGAGATCGACCTGTCGGACGGTCGGCTGATCGAGGCGACAGGAACAACGATCGGCGGGCTTGCCGCCGTTCGCTTCATGCTGCTGGCCGGCCTGCGTGCCCAGCTTCGCGAGGCCGAAAGCGCCGAACGCGGCGCCGTGGCGACCCTCGAAACCATGCAGGCTCTGTTCGATTCCGCGCCGATTCCCGTGTGGCTGCGCGACCGCGAGGGCAAGCTCAACTGGATCAACACCGCCTATGCCAAGGCGGTCGATGCCCGCTCCGTCGACTCCGCGCTCAATCACCAGATGGAGTTCCTCGCCGCTCAGGACCGACGCACCATCGCCGCGCGTCTCGCCGAACAACCGATGGTGTCGGAACGCCTGACCACGGTGGTCGAAGCCGACCGACGCAACTTCTCCGTGGTCGAGGCGTCCGGCCCCCTCGGTTCGGCCGGCCTTGCCATCGACGTCACCGAAACCGAGCAGGTGCGGATGGAGCTGCGCCAGACGATCGACAGCCAGTCGGAGACCCTCGACCAGTTGACGACCGCGGTCGCGCGCTTCGACGAGAAGACCCGCCTCACCTATTATAATGCCGCCTTCCAGCGCCTCTTCGACCTCACCAATGCCTATCTGGAGACCGAGCCGGACCATCTGTCGCTCCTCGACAAGCTGCGCACCGACGGCATCCTGCCGACGGAACGCCTGGTGCGCAGCGAGATGCAGGAAACGGATCTGGCCGCCTACCGGGCAACCGAGCCGACCCATACGCTCTGGCACCTGTCCGACGCCCGGACGCTGCGCGTCATCGCGACGCCGCAGCCGCGGGGCGGTGCCACCTGGATCTTCGAGGACATCACCGAAAAGCTCGAACTGGAAAGCCAGATCAAGGCAACGGTGCAGTTGCAGCGCGAGACCATCGACTATCTGAGCGAAGCCGTCGCGGTGTTCGCCAGTGACGGCCGGCTGCGGCTGTCGAACCCCTCCTTCGCCGACCTTTTCGGTTTCGATGACGACATGCTGGCGGCCCGTCCCCGGGTCCACGCCCTCAGCGATCTTGCCACCGTGAGCGTGTCGAAGCGCGTCTTTAAGGCGGAAGAGGCGGAGCCAGCGGGCGACGAGATCGACCAGTGGACGCTGTTTGCCCATGCCGTAACGGATTTCGACGAGGGCGGCCGCTCCAACGAGGTCGGCGAGTTGATGCTCTCCACCGGACAGACGATCTCCTATGCCATCGTGCCGCTGCCGAACGCCCAGACCATGCTGACCTTCTCCGACATTTCCGATGCCCGCGAGGCGGAGCGGATGCTGATCGAGAAGAACGATGCGCTGGAGCAGGCGAACCAGATCAAGAACGACTTCGTCAAGCACGTGAACTACGAGCTGCGCTCGCCGCTGACCAATATCATCGGCTTCTCGGCGCTGTTGAATTCGCCCGAGACCGGTCCGCTCAATGAACGGCAGAGCGAATATCTCGGCTATATCGGCGTCTCGACCTCGACGCTGTTGACCATCGTCAACGACATCCTGGATCTGGCCACGGTCGACGCCGGGATCATGGCGCTGGACCTGTCCGACGTCGACATCGCAGGAACCGTCGAACATGCCGTCGAGGGCATGCGCGAGCGGTTCGAGGAGGCCAAGATCGCGATCGACGTCGATCTGTCGCACGCCGGCGAAACATTCCGGGCCGACGGCCACCGATTGACCCAGATCCTCTTCAACCTTCTCTCGAACGCTGCCAATTTCGCGCCCACCGGCACGGCCGTCGAGCTGAAGGCGCAGCGCAGCGCCAGCCATATTTCCTTTGCCGTCACCGATCGCGGTCACGGCATCGCGGCAGACAAGGTCGACCGCATCTTCGAGCGCTTCGAGGCCGATCCCTCGGGGGCGCGCCATTCCGGCGCCGGCCTCGGCCTGTCGATCGTAAAGAGCTTCGTCGAGCTCCACCACGGCACGATCCGCATCGATTCGACCCCAGGCGTCGCAACAACGGTGATCTGCACATTCCCTCTGACGCAGTCCGGGGACGAGCCGCCCGGCGGCACCGAGAGGACGCCGTCACGGCTCGGCGCGCTGTCCGACAAACGTCGCGACGAGAAGACGAAGCGCAGGGACGACAAGCGCCCGCCCTTCGAGGATGCGGCAGAATGAACGGCGAACCCGCGCGTCAGTGTGTCGTGGTGATGCCCCAATCTGCGGCGAAAGCGCCCTGATGTCAGCATCCGACGCCTCCTTCAGCAACGGCAAGGCGACCGTCGCGACGCGCGCCCATCAAGCGAACCTCGTCGATGTCGCCAGCCTTCACCTTCCCGACGAGGCTGCGACGCGCCGCCTCGGTGCAGACCTTGCTCTGGCGCTGGGCGTCGGGGATGTCGTCGCGCTGTCGGGCGATCTCGGTGCCGGCAAGTCGACGCTGGCTCGGGCGCTGATCCGGGCGCTGGCCGAGGACGAGAGCCTCGACGTCCCGTCGCCGACCTACACGCTGGTCCAGGTCTATGACACGGCACCGCCGGTTGCTCATTTCGACCTCTACCGAATCGGCGGCAACGACGAGCTCGACGAACTGGGTTTCGATGACGCCGCCGAGGCCGGTATAGTCCTGGCCGAATGGCCGCAAAACGCCCCAGCGGTGCTGCAGGCGGCGAATGTCGTCGTGAAGCTCGACATGGCGCACGAGGACGCAGGACGGACCGCCGCCATCTCGGCGTCCGGCCCCGCAGCGGCGCGAATCTTGCGCTCGCTGGCCGTTCGGGGCTTTCTTAATGCGGCCGGCCACGGCGAGGCCATGCGGCGGCGTTTTGTCGGCGACGCCTCGACCCGGCGCTACGAGACGATTCACGAGGCCGATA
>JBBSUS010000468.1:0-3036 GCA_038234195.1 Hyphomicrobiales bacterium
AACCCAGAGTGGGCCGTTGAGGTTGAGGCTTCCAGCTCTCACCATCATGCCGATGGCTCCGGGCTGCGGAGTGGATTCGCCCGTGACGATCGAACTGTCGATGTCCGAAGTGCCCGCTTCGATGCGCCCGTCCACTGGCATCCGCTCACCGGCAGACAAGCGCAATTTCATGCCGGGAACGATCTCGGCGACCGGCAGATAGCGCGTGCTCCCGTCGGCGTGGACGACCGTCGTGCCGCGGGGCGAAAGTTGGGCCAGACCCTTGACCGCCGTGCGGGCCTTTTCCCGCATGACATGGTCGAGCGTCCGTCCGGCGAGAAGAAAGAGAAGAAGCGTGACGGAGGCATCGAAATAGGTGTGCTGGCTGTGATGGGCCGTGTCGTAAAGGCTGAGCCCGAATGTCAGGATGACACCGAGAGAGATCGGCACGTCCATGTTCGTGCGCCCGTGACGCAGCGCGTTCCATGCGGACTTGAAGAAAATCCGGCCGCAATAAGCCAGCGCCGGCATTGCGATCGCTGCGGAGAGCCAGTGAAACAGGTCGCGTGTCGCCGGCTCGGCACCCGACCAGACCGAGACGGAGAGCAGCATGATGTTGCCAGCGGCAAATCCGGCGACTGCGAGCGCGCGCAGAAGCCGGGTCATCTCCACATCCTTCTCCGCAAAGGTCTCTTCGAAGAGGTGCGCTTCGTAGCCGAGACGCGCGAGAGCCTCGATCAGCGGCGGGGAAGCGCCGTCGCTTCGCCAACGGATCGCAACGCGCTTGGTCGACAGGTTGACGCGGGCGCTCTCGACACCGTCAACGGCAAGCAGACCCTTCTCGACTGCGCGCATGCAGGCGCCGCACCGCATGCCGGGCACGGAGAGGTTCGTCCTGTAGGACCCGTCACCCAAGGCATGGCTGGCCAGGACGATCTCTTCGCTCGCCGCCACTGCACGGTGATCAGTCAGGTCAGCGATCGGCTCGACGAGCGAATTGCAGCATGGCATCGGTTCGCGTCCTTCGTCTGTCCTCTGGCATTGTGATGGTCATGCCGGCATCAACGGATGGCCCGGTAGGCGTGCCATGTCCCATGGCCGACGAGCGGGAAGACGACGATCAACCCCAGAAGACCCGTCACGAGCGACAGGAGGAACATTGCCAGCACGATGGCGCCCCATGCGATCATCACCGGACGATTGTTCCAGACCATTGCCATGCTGGTGCCCATCGCCGTAAAGGCGTCGCTGCGCTCGTTCAGCAGCATGGGGATGGAAAGCGCACTGATGGCGAAGGAAAAGGCCGCGAACAGCCCTCCGACGAGGGTGCCGACGACGAGCATGGCGATGCCGGTTCCCGTCGTGAACAGCATCGCCGCGACGTGGTCGAGGCCGGGAAACGCGCGGTAGCCGAGAAACAGGGCGTAAATGATGACGGCGGCGCGCATCCACAGCAGCATCAGCAGGCAGAGCAGAACGCCGACGAACAGGATCTGTCCGCCCGATTGGGGTTTGACCCGCAGCATGTGCCGGAGCGCGACAGGTTCGCCCATCTCGAGGGCCCTGCTCTTCTGATAGAGGCCCACCGCGATGAGCGGGCCGACCACGAGAAACCCAGCGAGGGCCGGAAAGAGCACGTTGCCCCATCCCAGCGCGAACATCGCGCCGACGATGAGCAACGAACCGGCGAAGACCGCCAGGCCGTAGGCGAGGCTGGGAATGGGGTCGGTGGTCAGATCCGCCCACCCGGCGCGCAACCATCCGAGCGCTGCCGAAGCGGGCAGATGCCGTTGCCGTTTCTCGGATTGCGTCTGCTCGACGCCGCTGGACGTCTCGGCGAGCGTTCTCGCCGATTCCGCCAGACCTCCCGTTACCTTCGCCGCGTTCATCTGTTGCGCTCTCCCTTGAAGCTTGCTCGCCAACCGCTCTCGATCAGCACGCCGATTGCGCCGCCCGAAAGCGGCCCGACCCGCCGCCGTTGTCTTTCAGATGGTCGACGCAGTCGGGCTGCGACGTCACGGACACGTAGACCAGGTGCGCGTTCGCCGCGGTGAACAGGACGACGACGCCGGCGATCAGGGCGCCGACGATCAGGCGCGTTCGGGTCGATGATTTCGGGACGACGGACATATTCAAATCGATCACCGTTCAGGGCGAAGTGCCCCTGAGAGAATTGACGTAAAGCGCCAGGATCTTGATATCGACCTTCGACAGACGACTTTCCCAAGTGGGCATATGGCCCTGACGCCCGCCATGAACCGTCGTGATGATCGTGTTGAGATCGCCGCCATAGAGCCAGTAATTGTCCGTCAGGTTGGGGACGCCCATGTCCTGGTTCCCCTTTCCGTTTTCGCCATGGCAGGCGGCGCAGTTCGCCAGGAAGACCGCATGACCGGCCTCGATCGTCTTGGCGTTGTCGGCGGTCGAGAAATCGGCATGGCTCAATGAGTAGACGTAGTTCGCGGCCTGACGACCCTCGGTCCCCGACAGGATTTGGTCACGCCCGAAGGCCGGCATCTGAGCCAAACGCCCCTCTTCGTGCGGCGAGTTGATGCCCACGCGCATCGTCTCGGCGATCGTTTCCGGGCTGCCGCCCCACAGCCAGTCGTCGTCGGTCAGGTCCGGATAGTTGATGCGGCCCTTCGCGTCCGCGCCGTGGCACGCCGCGCAATTGTCGCCGAACAGTTGATGGCCAGACTCCTTGACGATCGTCATCAGTTTCGGGTTCGCCTGAATTTCGGCAAAGCTCAGCGTTTCGATCTGTTTGACCCAGGACGATCGCGCGGCATCGGCCTCTTCGATCTTCTGTGTGACGACCTTCTTCTGATCGGTTCCCAGCAGGCCCTTGGTGTAGGTCGTGCCGAGCGGCCAGGCCGGCATCAGGAACCACCAGAGCAGCGCGAACAGATGCGTCACGATGAGAAACAGGATCACCGCACGCGGAATCGGCGTGTCGAGTTCCTTGATCCCGTTCCAGATGTGGCCGGTCGTATATCGGCCGGTGACGGGGTCGCGCTCGCCTATTTCCACGGTTTGTCGTCCTTATCGAGGATGCTC
>JBBSUS010000469.1:0-3036 GCA_038234195.1 Hyphomicrobiales bacterium
ATCATCGGCGGGATCGACCTGGCGAGCGCAGTCGATATTCGCGATCGCATCAAGATGATGGTGCGGGTCAAGCCGAAGCGCCTGCCGTTCAAGCGCATCGGCAGCTTGCAGCCGCTGTTCTTTCCCTTGGCCGACATCCTCTGCGCGCCGTCGAGTGATGTGGGCACGCGAACCATGGCGTCGCTGCGGGACGTGAGAAGGGCGGTTGAAAGCGCCATCGAAACCCGCAGCGGTCGTTATGGCTGGCATGAACTGGAAGGGGAGACGCGCGGCGCTGTGGCGGACCAGCGACCACGCGCCACGCCGCGGGTACGGGACTCGTTGCCGGCGAACGTCATGCAAGCGGTCGAGCGGCGAGCCGAGCGCATTATTCCCGCGCGCGTCAAACGTCCGCGCATCATTCTCATTTCCGAAGCGCGCTGATTCGAAAACACCGCGCGATGGCCATGATCCGCGGGTGAGATCGCGCGATTTCGGCAGCTCCAGAAGGTGCGGAATCGAAAACTGTAAATGCTTTTCGCGACGGCACGCAGCGGAACGATGCGCTTGCGCAATTTGTGTCGCCGCTTTTGGCAATGATGGAGAATGACGATGAAGAATGATTGGAAAAAGCTGATCCCGCAGTGCTTCTGTTACGGCGAACGCGGGTTTGTCGGGCATCCGAGTGAGGAGGAAACCGCGTTCGAACTTCTCGCGCAGTTACGTGCTCGATCGATCGGCTTGGCGACGTTTATTGCGGAGGTGGGTCGGCAGTTGAAAGACATGCCGAAGCTCGATGCCGCAACCGAGATGAGGACTGTCCGCGCGCGGTTCGAGCCCTGGCTGCTCGACTGACGCCCAACCTCAAATCGAACCGATCCGGAGGGTGGCCGCAGCATATGCTGCGGCCATTTTTCGCATCCCACTACCAGTTGGCCACAGTGCGTTCACCGCTGGCCCTCAACTGACCTCGGGCGTCACCAGAGAGGCTCTGACGCAGAACGCGAGTATCGCCGATTTTAGCGGCCGAGCCCACACAGACTGATTCTGTCGCGGGCGGAGGCCCGCATGACCCCGACCAAATTGCTCATCGGACAAATCATTGTCGTGTTCGCCATCGTGGTGGCGGGTGTCTGGTTCGCGACCCAATGGGCCGCCGCAGAACTCGCCTACCAGTCTGAGCTTGGCCCGCCTTGGTTCTTCGCATTTGGTCGTCCGATCTATCAGCCCTGGGCTCTGTTCGGATGGTGGTTCTCGTTCGAAGCCTATGCGCCAGTGCTGTTTGAGAAGGCAGGAGCGATTGCAGCGACGAGCGGGCTGGTGGGATGCGGCGCTGCGATCTTCGGCTCGGTATGGCGGGCGCGCCAGCGCAACAACCTCACGACTTACGGTTCGGCGCGCTGGGCAAATGGCCGCGATATTCGCGCTGCCGGCCTGCTCACCGATTCTGGCGTTTTCCTCGGCCGAACGGGACCGCGCTATCTGCGCCATGACGGTCCCGAACATATCATGGCCTTTGCGCCGACCCGGAGCGGCAAGGGCGTCGGCCTGGTCGTACCGACCTTGCTCGGCTGGTCCGGCTCCGCCGTCATCCACGACATCAAGGGCGAGAACTGGCAGCTGACAGCCGGCTGGCGCCAACGCTTTTCACACTGCCTGTTGTTCAACCCGACCGACGCCCGTTCGGCGCGCTACAATCCACTGCACGAAGTCCGGCGCGGCATCGACGAAGTGCGCGACGTTCAGAACATCGCCGACATTTTGGTCGACCCAGAAGGGGCACTCGAACGCCGCAGCCATTGGGAGAAGACCAGCCATTCGCTGCTGGTCGGTGCCATCCTCCACATTCTCTATGCCGAGGAAGAGAAGACGCTGGCCCGCGTCGCTACCTTCCTGTCCGACCCGCAGCGGCCTTTTACTGCAACGCTGACGCGGATGATGACCACCAATCATCTTGGTACGGCTGATGCGCCCGTTGTCCATCCGGTGGTCGCGTCGGCGGCCCGTGAAGTGCTCAACAAATCGGACAATGAACGCTCCGGCGTGCTGTCAACCGCAATGTCATTCCTTGGCCTCTACCGCGATCCGACCGTGGCTGCCGTCACTTCTCGGTGCGACTGGCGCATCGCCGATCTGGTCGAAGGCAAGTCGCCGATCTCGCTCTATCTGGTCGTGCCGCCATCCGACATCAGCCGCACCAAACCGCTGATCCGCCTTGTGCTTAATCAGATCGGCCGCCGGCTGACCGAGCATCTGCATGCGGAGAACGGCGCTAACGCTGCTGGCCGACACAAGCTGCTCATGATGCTGGATGAGTTTCCGGCGTTGGGGCGGCTGGATTTCTTCGAGACGAGCCTCGCCTTCCTTGCCGGCTACGGCGTGCGCGCCTTCCTGATCGCGCAGAGCCTCAATCAGATCGAGACGGCTTACGGCGACCACAACGCCATTCTGGACAACTGCCATGTCCGCGTTGCGTTCGCGACCAACGACGAGCGGACGGCGAAGCGGATTTCCGATGCGCTGGGGACGGCGACCGAACAGCGCTCCATGCGCAACTATGCCGGCCACCGGCTCGCGCCGTGGCTCGCGCACGTCATGGTCAGTCGGCAGGAGACCGCCCGCGCGCTGCTGACGCCCGGCGAGGTGATGCAGTTGCCCGCGACCGACGAGCTCGTGCTGATTGCCGGCACACCGCCGATCCGTGCCACCAAGCTACGCTATTTCGAGGACGAAACGTTCAAGGCGCGGGTGGTGCCGCCGCCCGAACTCGCGGACCGCGCCTATGCCGACCGGCCACCTTTGCGCCCGGATGATTGGGCGGGGATCGTGCGCCACACCGATGCTCGGCTTGGCGCTGCCACGGACGATGCTGGCGAGGACACTGGCGGCGGTCTCGAACAGACCCGGCATCCCGGACAGGAGGTCAACCGCCCGGCGGCGCCCGAACCGGTTACGATCAGCCCGCTTGGCTTTGTCGAGGACGACGGCGACATCGCCGCCGACGGCCGCGCCATGGACCAGGCCAAGGCGCTCGGCACCGCCCGCACCGTCTACGCG
>JBBSUS010000470.1:0-3027 GCA_038234195.1 Hyphomicrobiales bacterium
AGGCAACAGCAGCAACGTCAGCGCCGCCATTAAGTGAGTGCTGCAGCTTTTCATGAATATTCGCTCCGCGTTCGATTTTCCGGCAATCTTGTGAGCCCGTGGCGAAATTGGCTTCGGCGAGAAGGCATGATGTTCCGTTACCGCAGACTCGGCGAAGATCGATGATGACCCGAAGCGTGATCGACATCGCGTCCCGGCAGCGCGCCACTCGGCTTCAGTGGGCGAGAAGCAACGGTACACCGCTCTCGCGCAGCAGGTTTTTCGTCACGCCGCCGAGAAGAAACTCCCGCATCCTCGAGTGGCCGTAGGCGCCGATGACGATCAGGTCCGCCGCGACGGCTTTGGCTTCGTTGAGGAGAGCGTCTGATGCGTGATGCCAATGCGGCAGCTCTCGGGTCTCGATCTTGACATCGTGGCGAGCCAAATGCCGGGCCATGTCGGCCATCGGCTCCAAGCTGCACTCTTCGGCTGCTTCGTCTTCCGTAACACTTACCAGAACCACAGTCTCGGCACGCTGCAGGAACGGCAGTGCCGCGGCTATCGCATGGGCGCATTCGGGCGTATCGCGCCATCCCACGAGGATCGTCTTCGGAATACCTTCATCGAAAGCCAGGCCTTGGGGCACCAAAAGCACGCTGGATCCGGCCTCGAACATGACGGCCTCAAGAAGATCCCTGCTGGCTGTATTCTTCGTCGCGTCCTGCGAGATGACGAAGAGATCGCAGGTTCCGGCCAGTCGAACGATATTGGTTGCGAGCTCGCCCGCCGATCCATCGTCGCGGCGCAGTTCCCACGGTATGCCGAGACGCGAAAGCCGCTCGCGCAAACACTTCTCGACTCCGTCGCCCGTTTGACGGTTTTGCTGAAAGATTAGGTCTGCGAGCGAGGCCGAACCCGGCCCTGCGGGGATCGGCGGAATGGCGATATGATTGGCAAGATAGACGTCGAGATGCGCCCCGAACGAAGTCGCGACCATTTCCCCGTAGGCTATCCCAGCTTCATCTTCCGGTGAACCCATCGTGAGAACGGCGAGGTACACAAGGGCCGCCGCTGATCGCTCGGCGAGGGTCTTCAACGCGGCACTTCCTTGCAGTTGAGAATCCTGGTGCGATTCTGCAGAGAGTTCTGAAATACTCATGATGGCCTCCGTTGAATGATGATGGTTAAACCTAGGATCGCCGGAAGCTCCGGCATTGATATAGATCAGTATTGTTCGATTGTAATTCCCACTCAAAGGCTCAGCGTCAGGCGATGCTTTGCCCGATCGAGTGGAATCCGGACCCCATCTGCGGGAAGGTCCAGAACCAATCCATCGAGTTCGGCGCGTCGAACGCCACCTTCCAACGCGTTGACGACACTGATCTCGTAATGTGTCCCGTCCAGCCGTATCGACGCCTCGCAGTCCGGCCAAGAGGGGGGCAGCCGTGGGTTGATCAGGAGCATGTCGCCTTGACGCGATATGCCGAGGATGCCCTCGATGCCGGCCCGGTACATCCACCCGGCCGATCCCGTGTACCAGGTCCATCCCCCGCGTCCCGAGTGGGGCGCGACCGAGTAAACGTCGGCTGCAACAACGTAGGGTTCGACCTTATAGCGCTCGGCGTCGCTTCGCGTAGCGGAATGGTTGATGGGATTGAGCAGTGCGAAGAGTTCGATGGCTTTCTCGGCTTGGCCAAGCTCGGTGAAAGCGAGGATCGCCCACATCGCGGCGTGGCTGTATTGGCCGCCATTCTCTCGAACACCAGGCGGGTAGCCCTTGATGTAGCCGGGATCGAGCGGCGTGCGGTCGAAGGGCGGCGTAAAGAGCAGCGCCAACCCTGCTTCGCGGCGCATGAGATTGTCGTCGAAGGAGGCCATCGCCTTTGCGGCGCGTTCGGGCTCCGCCGCGCCCGACAGGACGGCCCAGGACTGCGCGATGGAATCGATCCTGCACTCCTCATTTGTGGAAGAGCCGAGCCACGTTCCATCGTCGAACGTCGCGCGCCGATACCATTGCCCGTCCCATGCTTCGCGCTCGATCGCCTGGCGCACCTTTTCGGCGTGAGTGCGCCATCGAGCGGCGCGATCCGGTTCGCGTGAGTCGGCGAGCGGTGCGAAAAGCGCGATCGTACGGATCAGCAACCAGGCGAGCCAGACGCTTTGGCCGCGCCCTCCCTCGCCGACTCGGTTCATGCCGTCGTTCCAGTCGCCGGTGCCCATTAGCGGCAGTCCGAGGTCACCCGTCAGATCCAGGCACTGGTCCAGCGCGCGGGCGCAATGTTCGAAGAGCTTTGCCGTCTCGTCGGCCGGCATCGGCTGAAAGAATGCATCATGTTCGCCGCAGGCGAGCATCGGCCCCGACAGGAACGGCACCTCTTCGTCGAGGACGGCGGCGTCACCCGACGTCAGCACGTAGGTCGCCGCCGCGAAGGCGAGCCAGACCCGATCGTCGGAGATGCGCGTGCGCACCCCCTGCCCCGACTGCGGTAGCCACCAATGCTGCACGTCGCCTTCGACGAACTGGCGCCCGGCCGCTCGCAAAAGATGTTCCCGCGTCATGTCCGGCCGGGCGAAAGTCAGCGCCATGCCATCCTGGAGCTGGTCGCGAAAGCCGTATGCACCACTCGCCTGGTAGAAGGCGGAGCGTGCCCAGATGCGGCAGACGAGAGTCTGGTAGAGCAGCCAGCCGTTCAGCATGATGTCCATCGCACGGTCGGGCGTGCGGACGGTGACTGTGCCAAGGAGATCGCGCCAATGATCGGTGACCTCGCCAAGGACGCCGTCGAGATCGGCGTCGCGATAGCGCGCGACAAGAGCTCGCGCCTCTGATGCCGATTCCGCCTGTCCCAGCAGAGACACGACTTCGACGCTCTCGCCCGCAGGCACTTCGATGAAGGTCGAAAGGGCGGCGCAGGGGTCGAGACCCGCTCCGGTGCGCCCGGATAGCCGATGCTTGTCCCTCAAGGCGGCCGGGGCGCCCAGCCATCCACCGCGGCCGAGAAACTCGATCCGATCGGCGGTCCACTCGCTTTGGCGACCGCACAGATC
>JBBSUS010000471.1:0-3026 GCA_038234195.1 Hyphomicrobiales bacterium
GGGCAGGATACCCAGCATGCAGCCGAAGGCCGCAGCAAGGCTAGCCCGACGTCCGGACGCCATGCCGACGACGACCGTGTAGACGACACCGGTTCCAGGAATGAGCACGACAACGAGCGCCGTCAGCAGGAACTCGGGACTGAACAAGGCGTCCTCCGACTTCTATGGTAGGCCTCATATGGTCTTACAGCGCCACCACGTTGCCCAGCTTTCCTGACCTTGTCGAGTCTCAACGGCCGCGGGAAGGCCCTGCGGCCCTCACAGATCGAGAACCAGTCGCTCCGGGTCCTCCAGGCTCTCCTTGACCCGCACCAGGAAGGTCACGGCTTCCTTGCCGTCGACGATCCGATGGTCGTAGCTCAAGGCGAGATACATCATCGGGCGGATCACCACCTGGCCGCCGATCGCCATCGGACGTTCCTGGATCTTGTGCATGCCCAGGATGCCCGATTGCGGCGCGTTGAGGATCGGGGTCGACATCAGCGAACCATAGACGCCGCCATTGGTGATGGTGAAGGTGCCGCCCTGCATGTCGGAGACGCCGAGCTTGCCGTCGCGCGCCGCCATCGCAAGGCGGCCGAGCTCCTTTTCCACTTCCGCGATGGTCATCTGGTCGGCGTCGCGGATGACCGGGACGACCAGGCCCCTGTCGGTGCCGACAGCCATGCCGATATGGGCGTAGTTCTTGTAGATCAGGTCGGTGCCGTCGATCTCGGCATTGACCGCCGGGACCTCTTTCAGCGCATGACAGATGGCCTTCGTGAAGAAGCCCATGAAGCCAAGCTTCACGCCGTGCTTCTTCTCGAACAGATCCTTGTATTTCTTGCGCATCTCCATGACCGCCGTCATGTCCACCTCGTTGAAGGTGGTCAGCATCGCCGCCGTGTCCTGCGCATCCTTCAGGCGCCGGGCGATGGTCTGGCGCAGCCGGGTCATCTTGACCCGCTCCTCACGCGATTCCTCGTCGGCCGATGACGCCGGACGTGGCGCCTTGGGTGCCTGACCACCCCCTTGCGGCTTCTCGGCGGGTGCCGACGGTGCACCGCGGGCGATGGCCTCGAGCACGTCGCCCTTCAGCACCTGACCACCCTTGCCGGACCCCTCGACATTGGCGGCGGAGAGGTTCTGCTCCTTCATCATCTTGGCCGCCGACGGCGCCGGCGGGCGACCGCCGCGCTCCTCCGCCTCGACCTCGCGCCGCGTCTTGAGATCGGTGCCGCCGGGCTTGTCCGTCAGACCGGTCGCCGGATTGGCGGTCTTCGATCCTGAATCGGAAGCGCCCTCCTCGATCCTGACGAGGAGATCGCCCGGCTTGACCGTGGCGCCGGTCTTCACGGCGATTTCCCGGATGACGCCGGACACAGGCGCGGGCACTTCCTGCGCCGCCTTGTCGGTCTCGAGCTCCAGAATCGCCTCATCGGCCTGAACGCTGTCGCCGACGGCCTTGTAGATCTCGCCGACATCCGCCTCGGTCACCGATTCGCCGCCAGACGGCGCCACGACCTCGACCAATTTGCCGCCGCCCGATGATGCCTCGCCCTTCGGCGCCGGGGCGTTCCTGGCATCCGTCTTTGCGCCCTCGGCCTTCGCCGCTGGCTTGGGCGCTGCGCCCTTGCCGTCGCCGGCCGCGATCGAGCCGATCACCGCACCGGGTCCGACCGTCTCGCCTTCCTTCGCCGAAATGTCCTCCAGAATCCCGGCCGAGGGCGCCGGCACTTCCACCGTCACCTTGTCGGTTTCCAGTTCGGCCACCGTCTCGTCGATCTCGACCCGGTCGCCCGGCTGCTTGAACCATTTGCCGATCGTGGCTTCGGTGACGGATTCACCAAGGGTCGGGACTTTGATTTCGGTGCTCATCGCTCGTCTTCGTCTTTGAGGTCTTTATCAGTGGCACCGGCTCATCCGGCACGTGGTCCGTCAATTTTGCGTTTGCTGGCTGAAGGCAGCGGCTATTGGGCCGCTTCCTGCATGGCCCGGGCGTCGGCATCGCCGAGGGCGTCTTCGAGGAAGGCCGCCAGTTGCTTCAGATGCGTCGACATGGTGCCCGCCGCAGGCGAGGCCGCGGCCTGGCGTCCGGTATAGCGCACGCGCCGCTTCTCGGCTTCGATATGGTCGAGAACCCATTCCAGATAGGGGTCGATGAACGACCAGGCGCCCATGTTTTTGGGCTCCTCCTGGCACCAGACCATCTCGGCGCCCTTGAAGCGCGACAGCTCGTGGATCAGAGCCTTGGCCGGAAACGGATAGAGTTGTTCGAGGCGCAGGAGATAGACATCGTCGATGCCGCGCTTCTCGCGCTCTTCGAGAAGATCGTAATACACCTTGCCGGTGCACATCACGACACGGCGGATCTTGCCGTCTTCGACGAGCTTGATCGGCGAATCCGCCTGCATCTCTGCATCGTCCCACAAGAGTCGATGGAAGCTCGTATCGCCCGACATCTCATCCAGTGTCGAGACCGCCCGCTTATGGCGCAGCAGCGACTTGGGCGTCATCAGGATCAGCGGCTTGCGGAAATCGCGTTTCAACTGGCGGCGCAGGATGTGGAAATAATTCGCCGGCGTCGTGACATTGGCGACCTGCATGTTGTCCTCGGCGCACATCTGCAGGAAGCGCTCGAGCCGGGCCGAGGAATGCTCCGGGCCCTGCCCCTCGTAGCCGTGCGGCAACAGGCAGACGAGGCCGGACATGCGCAGCCATTTGCGCTCGCCCGACGAGATGAACTGGTCGAACACCACCTGCGCGCCATTGGCGAAGTCGCCGAACTGCGCCTCCCACAGCGTCAGCGCGTTCGGCTCCGACAGGGTGTAGCCATATTCGTAGCCGAGCACGGCTTCTTCCGAGAGCATCGAGTTGATGACCTCGTAGATCGCCTGGCCCTTCGCGAGGTTGGCGAGCGGCACGTAGCGCGTCTCGTCCTCCTGATCGTAGAGCACCGAATGGCGCTGCGAAAAGGTGCCACGCTCCGAATCCTGGCCCGACAGACGCACCGGGTGGCCTTCGGTGACCAGCGAGCCGAAAGCCAA
>JBBSUS010000472.1:0-3015 GCA_038234195.1 Hyphomicrobiales bacterium
GCCCTCGAAGCCTCCGATGCAACCTGGAAGATTATCGCATCCGACATGCCGCTCGGCCTCGTCGTGGCGGACGGCGACACGAAATTCGAAGCCCTCGCCAACGGCGATCCTGGCACGCCGAAAGGCCGTGAACTGGAACTGGCCGACCTGTTGCGCTTCATCAAAACCGCTGGAATTGCCAACACGGTCTGGCTCACGGCCGACGTCCACTACACAGCGGCCCATCACTACAGCCCGGACCGCGCCAAGTTTCAGGAGTTCGAGCCCTTCTGGGAGTTCGTCTCCGGCCCGCTCCAGGCCGGCACGTTCGGACCGAACAAGCTGGACGCGACTTTCGGTCCGGAAGTGAAGTTCGTAAAGGCACCGAGCGAGGAGATGGGCCAGAATCTGCCACCCTCGGCCGGCTATCAGTTCTTTGGGCTTGTCGAGATCGACGGCGCCAGCGAAGTGCTGACGGTGCGGCTCATGGACCGCGCGGATACCGAATTGTGGAAGACGACCTTGGAGCCAGTCCGTAAGGCCTAAAAGCTCGGGACGGGCCCGAAACAAGCGGACAGTTGAATTCTAAGCTGCTTCAAGGCGGAGTGCTTTGACTTCCGCTTGATTGTGACAGCCGACTATCGAAAGGGTTTCATGACAAATTGATGAACAGGGTGAGGCCATGTCTTCCATTGGATGCCGATCATGACGGCAACCTGACCAAGACCGAGTTCGATACGGGCCTCTACGGCCGGTACGACAAGGACGGCAATGGCGTGATGGAAGAGCCTGAGTTCGGCGATCTCGGCGACGACATGGGCGACGGCGGTTTCTGGGACGTCTGATCCCAGCTTTTAACCATCGTTCCTGGGTGTTTCGGTTGAGAGATCGAGACACCCAACCTCAATCATCAATTTGAAAGGCGCTCTTATGAACAAGATACTTGTCGCAACCACTTTTCTCGCATTAACGGCCGCGCCGGCCCTCGCGCAGTCGGACCCTGCCACGACCAATGCGGACACCGCGAAATCGTCCGCTTCTTCCGCTTCGACCCCGATGTCGACCGCTGACATGGTTGCCTCCCAGGATAAGGTCCTGAAGGCTCTCAAGGATGCTGGCTACCAAGACGCCACCATCATGGACGCGGCTTACATGATCCAGGCTAAGACGCCTGCCGGCGAGCAGGTAATGATGATGATCGATACGAGCGGTCGGGTCATGGGTGCATCCAAAGCCAATGGCTCGACTGCCTCAGACGCGAACACCGACTCCGCCACAAAAGACCCAAGTGGATCGGACGGTTCTTCAAAGCCAAAGTAATCCGGCATAGGAACCATTCCTAACCCTTATAGGCCTTTCCATCCCCGGTACGCTGGAAAGCAGCGTGCCGGGGCATTTTGCTGTTTCATCGACCAAGGATGGCGTTACAGAATTACATGTTAAAGATGTCGTTTTCGCCATCCTCGAATGGCCCGACAAGGCAGCACGTGGCCGCCGGCAGAAGCAAAAGCAAACGCCTTCGAAGAGGGAGAGGTCCCGATCGATGTTGCATTTTTGAAGGAGCGGTAATTTATTTTGTCATGACCGTTTCACCGTGAGGAGTGTAATGTGAGGCGGGTCTCGATCGACATTGCGATTACCAGAAGCGGCCAATCTGCACCATGAGGCCCGATGATCATCCTGCCCGTCGGGAGACCCCCCGGTTGGTGCATCGGCACAGTGGCCGCGCAGCCATCGAGGAAATTCACCGTCGAAGGGTTGCGCAGGATTAGTGCGTTCAGCCGGTCGAAGTCGGCATCCACTTCGACGATCGTCGGCGGCTCGATCGGCACAGTCGGGGCGAGGAAAGCATCGTATTGCGTCGCGCGTTCGGCAAAGGCCGCCACTGCGGCCCGACAGCCACTACTGCGGCCCGCGGGTGATCGACTGGTGTCGTTCCAACGGCATCGACTTCATCCTCGGCGTTGCGCCGACATCGACCCTGCGCAGGCATGTGGCGACCATCGAGGTCAGCACGACCGCGCGCTTCGCGGCGTCTGCGCAGAAAGCCGAGGCGAGCCCAGGGCGGTTCATTGGCAAGGTCCGACGCTTCAAGGAGTTCTTCGACGGGGCCGCCAGTTGGAGCCGGACCGAGCGCATCATCGCCCGCGTCGAGGTCGGTCCGCAGGGAGCCGACACTCGCTTCATCGTCACCAACCTCGAAGGCGGCAGGGCGAAGGCGCTCTACGAGGACGTCTACTGTCGGCGCGGGATGGCTGAGAACCACATCAAGTCCTGGAAAACTCACCTCGCCGCTGATCGTACCTCGTGCACGCGAGCGACGGCAAACCAGTTCCGCCTCTTCCTGCACGCCGGAGCATACTGGTTGATGTGGGGGCTGCGCGCCGCCATGCTCCGGCGCTCGCGCTTTGCTGTCGTCCAGTTCGACACCCTGCGTCTGCGCCTCATCAAGATCGCCGCCCGCGTGGTCGAGATGAAGACCCAGATCCGCGTGCACCTGCCCACGTCCTGCCCGGATCAGGCGATCCTCCGCATTGTCCTTGGGCGGATACCTTGCCTCGTCACCTGAACGACGGGGCCTCCGGCGCCCCCCACAAAACCCTTCATCGCAATCCACAAAACCCGCCGATCTTCCTTCACCCGCAGCAAAGCGGGAGAAGCGGCGAGGCATGGACGGATGAGCACCTCGACGGCTTCGAAGAGGGAAATGCTCGTGATCCAACCCGGACCCATGAATTGTTCGGGCTAGCGTCTTCGATCTCATTCGGCCCGAAGCCTTTCGACTTCCCGGCCGAGCACTGGGACCATTTGCGAACGACGAACCCGATCGAGAGCGTCTTTGCCACCGTGCGACACCGAACTGTGCGAACGAAGGGTGCCCTGTCTCACAAGACCGCAAGGCTCATGGTCTTCAAGCTTATCATGGCGGCGGCCAAGACCTGGCGAAAGCTCAAAGGAGAAAACCGCTTGCCGATGGTCATCGCAGGCGTCACATTCACCGACGGCGTCGCGACAAACTTCGACGCCATTCAACGC
>JBBSUS010000473.1:0-2987 GCA_038234195.1 Hyphomicrobiales bacterium
CGCGAGCGCCGCGACGACGGCCAGGCCCCGTCGCAGATCGGCCTCGTCGGTGGAGCCGAGGGAGATGCGGACAGCGGGTCTGGGGTTCGAACCGCTCTGGAATGAAGCGCCGGGCGCGACGGCGACACCGCGCAACCGTGCCTCGGCGATGAAGCCGCTTTCCTGGCGCGCGTCGTCGAGCGGCAGCCAGACATGCAGGCCGTTCGGATGAGCCCGGTGTTCGATGCCGGCCAGCATCCCTGCCGCGAGGGCGTTTCGCTCTCGTAATGCCTTGCGCTGCCAATCGACGAGGATCTCGGCAGTGCCGTCTTCGATCCAGCGCGTCGCGATCTCCGCGATCAGCGGGGTCGCCACCCAACTGGTGACGAGATGCCGGTTGGTGACGGCAGCGAGCAAACGGTCGGGGATCGCCAGATAGCCGGTGCGCAGGCCTGGCATGACGATCTTGGTGAAGGTGGTGATGTGGATGGTGCGCTCCGGCGCCAGGGCCGCGATCGGGGTGGGGCGGTTTTCGACGAGCGGCCCGAGGATTTCGTCTTCCAGGATCGTCAGGTCATTTCGACGAGCGATTGCGACCAACGCCTCGCGGCGAGACGGGCCCATCAGGCTCGCCATCGGATTGATGACGTTTGGCTGGACGATCAGCGCTCGCAGGCCATGCTCCCGGCACGCCGCTTCCAGCGAATCGGGGATGATGCCCTCGTCGTCGATCTCCAGACCGACCAGCGTCAGTCCGAGAAAGGCGGCAAGGGGAATCAGCGTGTGGCTGCAGATCGCTTCTGCTGCAATCGCCGATCCGGGCTTGGCCACGGCCAGCAATGCCGTCGTCAGCCCCGAGGTGGCGCCGTTGGTCAGGACGATGTTCGATGCCGGGACAGTCAGGCCGCACCGTTTCAGCCATTCGGCCGCAACAGCACGATGGCGGGGAAAGATAACGTTCGGCCTGAACGAGAGGACGCTGCTCTCTGGCAGTGATACGGCAAGGTGCGTCAGGGCCCTGCGCATGTGGCTGAGATGGATCTCGCCACAGACCGGCTTGAGGATCGACAGATCGATGATTTCCTCGAGCCGCTCAGGCAGATAGGGTGCGAGACCCTCTGCCCCTTGGCCGATGCCTTGCGGCCGAACGAAGGTGCCGCGGCCGGTCTCGCCCGATAAAAGCCCGCGCCGAATCAGTTCCTCATAGGAGCGACTCACGGTCTGCACCGAAACGCCGAGGGAATGGGCGAGCTTGCGGTGCGGCGGCAGGCGTGCGCCCTTGGCGAGCTTGCCCTCGAAGATCGCCCGGCCGATCTGGTCGGCCAGCGAAAGGTAGACGGGACGCTTCAGGGAGGCGGGGTCGAGGAACCACATTGTCATGACACCAGTTTTTCTGAAATCATGACAATCGACAAGTCTTCATCGTCCGATGCATCCCGATCCGGGCCGCCGACGGACGCCATACCGGAAAAAATATGCCTGGTTTGAAACTCGATTCCGTCGATCTGAAAATCCTGTCGGCCATCCAGGCGGACGGACGGATCACCAAGCTCAATCTCGCCGAGCGGGCGGGCCTGTCGCCGACGCCCTGCTGGATGCGCCTCAAGAAGCTGGAGGATGCCGGAATCGTTTCGGCCTATCAGGCGCGTATCGACTGGCGGCGGGTGCGGCCGATGACCTTCGTCCTTGTCGAGATCACACTGGGCCAGCATCGTCAGCCAGATTTCGACCGCTTCGAGCGCGCCGTGCGGCAGGCCGATCAGGTGCTTGCGTGCTGGTCCGTTGGCGGCGGCGTCGACTACATGCTGAAAATCGCGGCGCGGGACGTCGACGCCTATCAGCGGCTCATCGATGGCTGGCTGGAGCAGGAGATCGGCATCGCGCGCTATTTCACCTACATCGTGACGCGCACCGTGAAGGACCTGCCTGACGCGCCGGCTGCGCTGTTCGCCGATTGAGGCGCACCGTTCTCCGGTCGTGGCTGGAAAACGAGCCCATTTCACGCAGCGGGAGAGAGACTCTCTCTTTTGTGGCCGCTTGGCACCGGGTTTTGTCTCGCTGCGCGGTGAAAAACAGACCCGATGATGCCCGCATTGCCCCTAGGCTCGACGAATTCCAGACCGTTTCGCCAAGGAGCCAAGACCATGCCGGGAACCGCCGCCGTCTACGCCAGGCCCGAATTCCACCCGGCGCTGGCCGATCTTTCCGACAGCCGCCTTCTGCGCGAGCACGCCTATGTCGACGGGCGCTGGACGTCGGGGGATCGGGGCAAGAGCTTTGTGGTCACCGATCCCGCAAGCGGCCTGACGCTCGCCTATGTCGCGTCTCTCGGTACTGCAGAGACCACCCGCGCTATCGATGCGGCCGAGATGGCTTTGCCGGCCTGGCGCGCGATGCTGCCGCAGGAGCGCACGGTGATCCTGAAGCGCTGGCACGACCTGATCCTTGCGGCCCGCGAGGACCTGGCGCTGATCATGACGCTGGAGCAGGGCAAGCCGCTTGGCGAATCCTGGGGCGAAATCGGATATGCGGCCTCCTTCGTCGACTATTACGCGGAAGAGGCCAAGCGCTGCGGCGTCGAGGGGGTCTCAAGCCATCTGCCGAACGCGCAGATGACGCTGACCCGCGTGCCACTTGGCGTCGTCGGGCTGGTGACGCCGTGGAATTTCCCGAGCGCGATGTTGACCCGCAAGGCCGCAGCAGCCCTTGCGGCCGGCTGCACGGTGGTTGCGCATCCGTCGGCCGAAACGCCGTTTTCGGCCCTCGCTCTGGCGGTGCTTGCCGAGCGGGCAGGTGTGCCGGCCGGCGTCTTCAACGTTGTCACCGGCGATGCGGCGACCATTGTCGGGCGTCTGTGCGAGGATCGGCGCGTGCGCGCCATGAGCTTCACCGGCTCGACGGAGGTCGGCCGACTGATCGCGGCGCAATCGGCACCGACGGTCAAGCGGCTGATCATGGAACTCGGCGGACACGCGCCGATGCTGATCTTTGCGGATGCCGATATCGAG
>JBBSUS010000474.1:0-2986 GCA_038234195.1 Hyphomicrobiales bacterium
CGGGCAGGCCGCCCGACCTCGACCCCGCACCCCCCCCCGAGCGCCGCCAGCGCGCGGCCGCCCGGGGGGGGACGCGCCGCCTGCGACACCACCGAGCAACCGAAGCCGAGGCCGGCGCACGCCAGTCCCGACAGGACGAAACCCACGGCGTCGAAGGAGACGCCGCGCACCCGGTCGACCTTCGGTAGGAACTTCGTCGCCAGAAGAATTCCGGCGATGCCGATCGGCAGGTTGATCAGGAAGATCCAGCGCCAGTCGGAATAGGTCGCGATGGCACCGCCGATGGGCGGGCCGACCAGCGGGCCGACGAGCGCGGGAATGCTGAACCAGGCCATCGCCGTGACGAGATCGGATTTCGGCACGGCCCGCACCAGGAGAAGCCGGCCAACGGGCGTCATCATCGCGCCCCCCATGCCCTGCAGGAAGCGCGAGACGACAAAGCCCTCGAGCGAGTTCGCCATGCCGCAGGCCAGCGACCCCATGACGAAGACGGCGATGGCGAGGCGGAAGACCAGTTTCGGCCCGAAGGCGTCGGCGATCCGGCCGGAGATGGGGATGAAGACGGCGAGCGAGACGTAATAGCTGGTCAGCGCGAGCTTCAGCGCGATCGGATTGGTGCCGATGTCGGCGGCAATGGCGGGGAGCGACGTGGCGATCACCGTCGAATCCATGTTCTCCATGAACAGGGCGACGGCAAGCACGACCGGAACGATGCGGTTCAACGAAACCTCGCGATGGCGATGCGGCAGGCCAGCAGGCAAATTCGGCGGACAGACGGGGTGCGGGAGCAATGACCGGCAAGCGATAAGCCCTGCTTACGGCTTATGGCTGCAATCTTAGCGCCCGGCAATGGCGTGGCGAGGGGTACCGCCACATCGCGAAGGGTCAATTTGACGTGTCGTCCGTTGCCGCGGCCCGCGTCGATGCCAGTTGGGACGGACGACAAGCCGTTTTCCCCAGCGGCGAATGCCCGTCGCCGCGTGGCAGAGCCACGCAAGACGGGCCAGAACCTTGGAGACACAGATGACCGACGGAACCGACCCCAAAAGCCGCTTCACCCGCCGCAATGCGCTGCAGCTGGCAGGCGTCGCCGCCGGCTCGCTCGTAGCCGGTCGCGCCTTGGCGCAGGATGCGGCCACGCCCACCGACGCACAGGCCAGCGGCCGGCAGGTGACCGCCGCCGAGACCGCCGCGCGCGCCAAGCGGCCGACGCCGGGATGGAACCGCTTCCAGCTGGGCGAAGCGACAATCACGCCGGTCCTCGACGGTGAAAAGCCTGGCGATGGCCCCTATCCGACCTTCGGCATGGACCAGAGCCAGGAGACGGTGGGCGCGCTGATGAAGGCGAACTTCCTGCCGGAAGCGACCTATGTCACCAATTTTTCGCCGACCCTCGTCGAACTCGACGACAACCTTCTGCTCTTCGATACCGGTTTCGGTGAGAACGGTCGCGCCATGGGTCTCGGCCATCTCACCGAACGCATGAAGGACAGCGGCTACACGCCGGAGGACGTCACGATCGTCGTCCTGACCCATTTCCACGGCGACCACATCCAGGGCCTGATGACTGAAGGCCAACCGACCTTTCGCAACGCCCGCTACGTCGCCGGCCAGAAGGAATTCGACTGGTGGACGTCCGACGCGGCAAAGACCGGCAAGACTGCCGGCAATGCCAAGCTGGTGGAACAGATGATCGTGCCGCTGAAGGACAAGCTCACCTTCGTCAAGGAGGGTGATACGGTCGTCGAAGGCATCACCGCCCACGAAGCCTTCGGCCACACGCCCGGCCACATGATCTACGAGATCGCCTCCGGCGATCAGCGCCTGATGATGACCGGTGACACCGCCAACCATTTCGTCGCGTCGCTGCAAAAGCCCGACTGGAACGTCGCTTTCGACCAGGACCACGCCATGGCCAACGCCACCCGCAAGACGGTGTTCGACCGGATTGCAGAGGAACGGATTCCCTTCCTGGGCTACCACATGCCCTTCCCGGCGGTCGGATATGTGGAGAAGATGGACGGCGGCGGCTATCGCTACGTAGCGGAAAGCTATCAGTTGGCGGTGAAGGCGGAGGGCTAGACGCCGATCTGCCGGTCAGATGTCGATATCAGCAGAACGACAGTCGTTTCCGAAAGGACATGAACGAAGACGCTAAGTTGCAGTGATTCCGTATCTTCAGTGTGCATCTGCGAACACCCGCCTTCCCATCGTCATGCCCGCGTGCTAGCAGCCCTTGCCAATCCTTTTCCCGCATGACCGGCGCCATTGAAGCGGCGCTGGCGCATATTCCACGAGGACTGGCATGGCCCGCATCATCGAGACCGCGACCGGGGCGACCGCCCTTACCTTCGACGACGTGCTGCTTCTGCCCAGCCACTCCGAAGTGCTGCCCAACCAGGTCGACCTGCGCACCAAGATCACCAAGACGCTGCATCTCAACCTGCCGATCATCTCGGCGGCGATGGACACGGTGACCGAGGCACGGCTTGCCATCGCCATGGCGCAGGCCGGCGGCATCGGCGTCATCCATCGGAACCTCACCCCGGCCCAGCAGGCCGAAGAGGTCCGACAGGTCAAGAAATTCGAGAGCGGCATGGTGGTCAATCCGGTGACCATCGGCCCCGACGCCACTCTCGGAGACGCCCGCGCGCTGATGGACATGCATCACATCTCCGGCATTCCTGTCGTTGAAAACGGTGGCACAGGTGGCCAGACACAAGGCCGCCTCGTCGGCATCCTGACAAACCGCGACGTGCGCTTTGCCTCGGACGACCGCCAGCCCATCCACGAGCTGATGACCAAGTCGAACCTGATCACCGTGCGCGAATCGGTCGACCAGCAGGAGGCCAAGCGGCTTCTCCATACCCACCGCATCGAAAAACTCGTCGTCGTCGACGGCGACAATCGCTGCATCGGGCTGATCACCGTCAAGGACATCGAGAAGTCGCAGCTGAACCCCAACGCCGCCAAGGACTCGCAGGGA